>DDHP01000063.1:17710-17884 GCA_002338145.1 Deferribacteraceae bacterium UBA1873
ATCCACACCGGGAACACATTCCAAAAAAGTGGCACAAGAAAAGAAAGGTGGCACAAACTGAAAAATTTCAAAGCAACATAATTTCAAGTAAAAGCTGTAAATTATTGATAGGATGGTGCCCGGGGCCGGAATCGAACCGGCACGGGAGCAGGCTCCCACAGGATTTTAAGTCCT
>DDHP01000081.1 GCA_002338145.1 Deferribacteraceae bacterium UBA1873
ACACATAACCGTCATCAATAATGTCCCGTAATGTGGAGATGCCTATGGGTAGCTTTTTCATGATCAAATAATAAAGCATAAATATTGAAAAATCAAGATTCGAAACTTCTGACACCCTGCAGCGTTAAGCCCTATTTTAGAATTAAATGTTTTTTGGATTAATTCCAGACGGGAAACAGTGTTATCGCGAGGGCCTCAGCCCGTGACAATCTCAATTTCTGTATACGAGGATAGCACCAGTTTTTCAGACTTGCAAATATGTTGCCAAACATTCACCAAGCTTATATGCTACAGGATGACAGTAAAAATATTGTGCAAAACTTTCATGACGTACTTGTGTGATTCTATTGCGGTTTTGACAAATGTTATAGATAAGAATTTAAATGAAATCTTGAAAGATTTTTATTTATATATAATATTTCTTATAAAAGTTAAGCAGAGGTAAAATTATGTCGGTGAAAAATGATATATTGGAAGAAATAAAGCATAAGAATCTATTGCCGGAAATGTATAATGTTATTTTACTGAATGACAATGTAACGACAATGGATTTTGTTGTGTATATTTTGGAAAAAATTTTTGATAAATCCCATTCTGAAGCAGTAAATGTTATGTTACGGGTTCATGAGCTGGGTGAAGAAGTCGCTGGGACGTATGTAAAAGAAGTAGCTGAAACCAAGGCTTCACAGGTAATGAGCCTGGCACGGCAAAAGAATTTTCCATTGCGTTGTAAACTGGAGGAAACATGAGTATAGCACTGAGTCAAATTGTAAATGCTGCTTTTGCTGAAGCGGAAATAACCAATTGTAAGATTGTTACAATAGAGCATCTTTTATTGGCGGTTACCGAAGACTATTACATTGTGGATTTATACAATAAAAACGGTTTGGACCCATATGCTATTATCGAAATACTTACAGAATATCTGCAGAAATATGTTGCGGAATCCAAAGAGGTTTCCGGTGAGAATATTTACGGGAGCGTTTATTTGTCCAGATTGTTGGAGAATCTGCAGAATAAGCTTGTTTCTGATAGCACAACCCCCGTTTCTTTGCTGATCCTGAAAGAAGTTATATCATTTACGGAGAGTTGGGCATCAAAGCTTTTGCGAAGTTACGGACTTTCAGAGAAAAAAGTGGATGATTATATCAGTCCTTCTGTAAGGGGTGGTAAAAAAGCTATTGAGCCGGAGGAAAACAGGGAGTTTCTGGATGATTATGTGCTTGATTTTGTACAAATGGCAAAAGACGGGAAGTTTGATCCCCTGATAGGCAGAGAATATGAGATTGACAGGGCGGTGCAGGTTCTGAGTCGCCGCAATAAAAACAATGTGGTTTTTATCGGTGAGCCGGGTGTGGGGAAATCAGCAGTAGTGAGTGGTATAGCGGATAAGATTGCCCGTGATGATATTCATGAAGATTTACTTGGCAGCAACCTTCTGTATCTTGATATAAGTTCTGTAGTTGCCGGTACAAAGTACAGGGGTGAGTTTGAGGAAAAACTGAAAAAAATACTTAATGAAATAGAATCGAAGGAAAAGCCAATAGTATTTATCGATGAAATACATACCATTATTAATTCCGGTTCTTCCGAAGGCAGTTCCATGGATACGGCGAATATTTTGAAGCCTTATCTTATAAAAGGGTCCCTAAAATGTATAGGGGCGACGACATATGAAGAGTATAAAAAGTATTTTGAGAAGGATAAAGCTTTGGCAAGGCGTTTTCAGAAAGTAGAAGTGGTTGAACCGGACACAGCGGAAGCTAAAAAAATAATAAAAAGTATTATATCTTATTATGAAAATTATCATAATGTAAAATATACCGAGGATGCGCTGAACAAATCGGTGGATTTATCCCATAATTATATTAAAGACAGATTTTTACCTGATAAAGCTCTTGATATAATCGATGAAGCAGGTGCTTTTGTTAAACTTAATGAAGAAGAAAAGATTGTTAAAGAAAAGCATATCAAAAAAGTTATAACCAGTATTGCAAGAATTAAGATTGAAGAAACCAAAGAGGATGACATTGCAAGTTTGTATAATCTTAGCGATAACCTCAAAAATGATATATACGGACAGGATGATGCTGTGGAGAAAATTGTTCAGGTGATTAAGACTTCCAAAGCGGGACTCACTGAGAACACAAAGCCTATTGGGTCGTTTCTTTTTACCGGTCCCACAGGTGTCGGTAAAACAGAGCTCGCAAAAAAATTGGCGGAACATATGTCTATGCATTTTTTGCGCTTTGATATGTCCGAGTATATGGAAAAACATGCAGTGGCGAAACTTATAGGGTCTCCTCCCGGCTATGTGGGCTTTGAGGATGGAGGGCAACTGATAGAGTCTGTTAAGAGGCATCCGTACGCTGTTTTACTGCTGGATGAAATTGAGAAAGCACACCCCGATATTTACAATATACTTTTGCAGATAATGGACTATGCGACACTTTCGGATAACTCCGGCAGAAAAGCAGATTTCAGAAATTGTGTTATTATAATGACATCAAATGCCGGGGCAAAAGAGATGGATTCCGGCAGAATTGGCTTTAGAGATATGGATGAAAGTGATAAAGAGTCATTGGCTGCAGTAAAAAGTGTATTTTCTCCCGAATTTAGAAACAGGCTGGACGGGATAGTTCCTTTTAATAAACTTGGTATTGAACATATCAAAAAGGTTGTCAGAAAATTCATCGATGAGTTAAATACGTTACTGAGTGAAAAGGGAGTAAGACTAAGGATTACAGAGAGTGCGGCGGAATACCTCGGAAACAAAGGTTTTGATGACAAATTAGGGGCAAGACCTATAAAGCGTATTGTAAACCAGGAAATTAAGACCAAATTGTCCGACGAGATACTTTTCGGCAGGCTTAAAAATGGCGGGAATGTAATAATTGACTATGATGACAAACTCAGTTTCAGAATAAATGATGAACAGGTCGATTAATTTTCCGAATCCGTACCTGGCGGGTGACTGTGAAATTTTATATATAGGTGGTGAAATCACGGTTACCAATCTTTTGAAATCATATACCGGGGGTATTTTTCCCTGGTATGGTGAAGGTGACCCTGTATTGTGGTGGTGCCCGGTGATCCGCCATGTTATTTTTACAGAAGAATTCCGTGTTCCCAGGTCAATAAAAAAGTCTTTAAACAAAAAAAACTATAGATGCACATTTAATAAAGATTTTGAAACTGTGATAAAGAAGTGTGCAAATGTACACCGAAATGATGGCGAAGGTACCTGGATTACTGAGGAAATGATTAATGGGTACACTGACCTATACGGCAGTGGATACGCATTTTCAGTGGAAGTCTGGGATAATGAAAACCTTGTGGGCGGACTCTACGGGGTACGTTTGGGAGACTATATATCCGGAGAATCCATGTTCCATGAAAAAGATAATGCTTCAGATGCAGCACTCATTGAGCTTTTGCGATTTGCGGAAAAATCGGGTATCCCCATGATAGACTGCCAGATTACCAGTGAGCATATTTTTCGCTACAATGCCAGAGAGATTAAGCGTGAGCATTTTCTTAGCCTGCTGTATCCTCTTGTTCATAAGCCATTTGAAAATGCAGGAGGCTTTTGACAAGCCCCCTACATTTATTTTACGAATTTTTGGATAGTTTCTATCAATTCTTCTATTTTCTCTTCAGAGTCTTCATTTTTTACTGCTTCAGTGACACAGCTTTCCACATGGTTTTGGAGTATTATTAACGCCACTTTGTTTAGGGCGCCTTTTACAGCCGATATCTGGTTTATTATGTCTATGCAATATTTGTCATCTTCCACCATTCTTATTATACCTTTAACCTGACCTTCTATGCGTTTAAGACGTTCCAGAGCGTTTTGGTGTTTAACAGTGCAGCTGTCATTGGCCACTTTGACTTATCCTCCTTGGTTTTTAATTTTTTACAAATTCATATCCAGCTTCTTCGATGGCTTCATAAATTTTTTCCATACTCACTTTATTTTCGTCGAAGCGTACTTTTACATTACCTTCTTCAAGATTTACCTCTGCATAGGAAACGCCATCCAGCGATTTAATTTCACCTTCCACCGCGTTTTTACAGTGTTGACAGCTCATACCTTTTACTTCGATGATTTTTTCATTCATTGTAGACCTCCTTTTTTTGTATGTTTATTTCATGGTGCAAAATATTATTATGTATAGTTAAATATGCCATTTTTTTAGTCTTAGTGCATTTGAGACCACAGATACAGAACTAAACGCCATAGCCGCACCGGCTATAATCGGGTTGAGAAATCCGGCGGCAGCAACAGGGATTCCGACTGTATTGTAGATGAATGCCCAAAATAGGTTTTGTTTTATATTTGTTACGGTGGCTCTGCTCAATTTTATTGCTCTGTAAACATTTATCAGGTTTTCATTCATTATTGTTATATCTCCTGTTTCCACGGCGATGTCGGAACCGCTGCCCACTGCAATCCCTATATCACTTACTGCAAGAGCCGGTGCGTCATTTATACCGTCACCCACCATAGCTACACTCATGCCGCTGTTTTGGAGTTGTTTTATTTTTTCTGCTTTATCCGCCGGCTTTACTTCTGCAAATACCTCGCTTATGCCAACCATCTCAGCGATTTTTTCGGCTGTATTTTTGTTGTCACCTGTTATCATGTAGGTTTTTATACCTTCTTCCTGAAGTTTCTTGACTGTTTCCTTAATGCCGTTTCGGACTGTGTCAAAAATACCTATAAATCCCACTACATTTTCTTCAATAGCCACTGTTATTGTTGTATATCCTTTTTCTTCCATCATTTTCATCGTCTTTTTCGCCGAAGGGTTTTCACTGCTATTTTCGTTTACCAGTCTGTTGTTGCCTATGACTACATTTTTACCGTTAATTTCACCTTTTATTCCACCTCCGGGAATTGTTTCCACATTTTCAGCCTTGTACAAATTACCCGTTTTATGATAATCCACTATTGCACGGGCAAGGGGGTGTTCTGAATAATTTTCCAGTGATGCTGCAATCTTTATAAATTCATCGGAGTCAAATTCATTGTTAATAATATTGGTTTCTTTGACTGTCGGTTTTCCTTCTGTTATCGTACCTGTCTTATCAAAACATACGGCATCGATTTTTCCCAACTGCTCCAGATACGCTCCGCCTTTGAAAAGGATGCCGTTTTCCGCTCCTTTACCTGTTGCCACCATAATCGATGTGGGAGTGGCAAGACCCAAAGCGCAGGGACAGGCAATTACCAATACAGATACAGAAAATAAAATTGAATCTTCAATACCTGCACTTAATAAGAAAAACCAGATAAAAAACGTAGCGGCAGCTATAGCTATTACAGTCGGGACAAAATATGAAGATACCACATCGGCAAAACGTTGAATGGGAGCCTTTTGCCCCTGAGCATTTTCCACAATTTTTATAATTTGTGCCAGAGTAGTGTCTTCACCGATGTTGGTGGCTTTATATCTGAAAGGTTTATTATAATTTATTGTACCACAAAAAACCTCGAATCCGGCACTTTTTTCCACGGGGATACTTTCTCCGGTGAGCATGGATTCGTCCACAACAGCATCTCCATCTGTTATGATACCGTCCACCGGAAGCTTTTCTCCAGCTTTAACCATGATTAAATCACCCTTGGCAACTTCTTCGACAGGAATTTCCACTGTTTCCCCGTTTCTTTCCACTCGTGCACTTCGGGGAGCAAGATCCATAAGTTTTTTTATTGCATCAGATGTTCTGCCTTTTGCCCTTGATTCCAGATACTTTCCTAACAAAATAAGTGTTATGAGTATTGCAGATGTTTCAAAATAGAGGTGACCACCGGTAAATATATTGTACAAACTGAAAAAATATGCAGCCGAGGTTCCCATAGCCACCAGTACATCCATATTCGCTGTGAAATGAATTAAATTTTTATATGCACCTCTGTAAAATTGCCACCCTGCGATGAACTGTACAGGTGTGGCAAGTGCTAACTGCAACCATGGATTCATTAGAATCTCAGCAATAGGTTTCAAAGAAATAAGCTGAAAAAACATCCCTGCCAAAAGAGGAAAAGATAAAACAGCGGAAAAAATCAGCTTATATCTCTGGAGATTTTCTTCGCTTATAGCTTTTTGTGAGCCTGTTTTTGTGTTATTAGCAGAGGTGGCCTGATATCCCAAAGAATTCACTGTTTCCAGCAAATTGTTTTCACTGACAGTCTCTTCAAGGTATTCTATGTCAGCTTTTTCTGTGGTAAGATTGACAGAAGCATTAAGTACGCCTGCTGTTTTATTCAGTTTCTTTTCGATTCTTGACGAACATGCAGCACAGGTCATCCCCTTGATATTTAAGATTGATTTATTCTTTTTCACCCCATAACCAAGATTTTCTATTACTTTTACAGCGCTACGGATATCATCAGCGTTGTTAAAATTGAAAACAGCTTTTTCAGTCTGCAGGTTAACACTGACATTGCTGAGCCCTTCTGTTTTTGAGAGTTTTTTTTCAATTCTGTTTGAGCAGGCTGCGCACGTCATTCCAGTTATTATTAATGTAATTTTTTTATCATTTTCTTCATTCATCAAATCATCTCCAATACACTTACGGTGTATGGGTATATGTAATCCATTTTTTTCATTAGTCAATAGAAAATTTTTCTGACAAGATGGACTGCCTCTGTCAGCATT
>DDHP01000016.1 GCA_002338145.1 Deferribacteraceae bacterium UBA1873
CATCGCCCGGTGTATCTTTGAATTATTTTGGAATTTATAATGAGAAATTGTTTATTACAAGTGTTAATTGAGATAATCTGCTAATTTCCTTTTAAGGGCTTTTTTGCGCAATTTGGAGAGTGCTCTCGCTTCAATCTGTCTCACTCTTTCTCTGCTGATATTAAGTGTTTCACCCACTTCTTCCAGGGTTTTTGGTACTTCACCTTCCAAGCCGAATCTCCATTTTATTATATTTGCTTCTCTTTCTGAGAGTTCATCCACAATTTCTTCCAATGCTTCAGTCAGCGTACCATGTATTATTTCCTGTTCAACACTCCCAGTTTCTGATTCCAGCAGGTCAATAAAACTTTTATCTTCTCCTTCCTTTATTGGTGCTTCCAAAGATAAATAATTTCTGGAGACACGCAAAATATTTTCTATATCTTCGGAATCCATGTCCAGGTATTTGGATAATTCATAAGGGGTGGGTTCTCTCCCGTTTTCTTTGGTAAGTTTTTCCACAGCGTCATTTATTTTGTATAATATGCTGGCCTGTTTTATTGGGAGTTTCACAGTTCCGGACTGTTCCGCTAAAGCTTGTATTATGGCCTGCCTTATCCACCAGACAGCATAAGAAATAAACTTTACCCCTCTCTCCGGATCAAATCGCTTAGCAGCCTCCACAAGTCCCAGGTTTCCCTGATTTATAAGGTCGGTTATATTTATGCCAGAATTTCTGTATCTGTTGGCTATTGAAACCACAAATTTCAAATTACATAAAATAAGCTTATTGAGTGCGTCTTCATCACCTTGCTGTATTCTTTTGCCCAGCTTGTATTCTTCTTCCCGGGAAAGGGGGTTGAACTGCGATATTTTATTAAGATAACTTTTCAGTAAGTCATCCGAGACTGGAGCTAAGGACGCCGGATCTTCTTCAATCTTTTTTTCCAGCTCTTTAGCGTTTTCAGTTATTTCTTTTTCGGATAACTCCTCTTCCGGTTGTTCCTCTGACGGCAGATCTTCCATATCCTGTTTTTCATTAATTTCAGTTTTTTGGGTACTGTCAGCCATATCTTCTCCGTAAAAAATTATAATTTAATGATTATTACCAATGTGTATTTGTTCATAAATTATAACATAAAAAATAAAAAAGGGGAAATAATTCCCCTTTTTTAGGATAATACCAATGAGCCATTTTCCATTCGCGCATGGATTTTTTTGTTCTGCTGTATGTTACCTTTTATGATTTCATCTGCTATTTTATTTTCTATGATTTTTTGAATTGCTCTTTTCATAGGTCTTGCACCGAATTTGGGATCGTAACCTGCCTGCACTATTTTTTCAACAACACTTTCGTCATAGCTGAACTCGATCATATTCTCCTTTAATCTTTCAGCGAAATCATCAAGCAACAAACGTGCTATTTCTTTAAGATGCTCGTTGCCCAGAGGGTGAAAAACTATTATGTCGTCAACCCTGTTTAAAAATTCCGGTTTAAAATATTTAGACAGCTGGTTGAAAACAAGTGCGTTTATTCTGTTGTATTCATCTTCCCAGTCAAGCTCGCCTGTAAATTCTTCCTGAATCATGTCGCTGGCAATGTTGGATGTCATTATAACGACAGTATTTCTAAAGCTTACTGTCCTTCCTTTGGAATCTGTCAGTATGCCGTCATCCAGTAACTGAAGCAGAATGTTAAAAACATCGGGATGAGCTTTTTCTATCTCATCCAGTAAAATGACACTGTAGGGCCGCCTTCGTATTTTTTCCGTCAGTTGTCCGCCTTCATCGTAACCAACATATCCCGGAGGGGAGCCTATTAGTTTTGATACAGAGTGTTTCTCCATATACTCACTCATATCTATTCGTATCATTGCCTCTTCTGTATCAAAAAGGAACTCAGCCAGTGATTTTGCCAGCTCTGTTTTACCCACACCTGTGGGTCCGAGGAAAATAAAAGAGCCTATCGGTTTTTTCGGGTTGGCAAGACCGGCTCTGCTTCTTCTGATAGCTTCACTAACAGCATTTATCGCTTTGTCCTGGCCAATTACTCTTTTGTGCAAATATGATTCCATGTTGATTAGTTTATCAGCTTCTTCTTCCAGGAGCTTAGTAACAGGTATCCCTGTCCATTTGGAAATAATTGAGGCTATATCTTCTTCATCCACTTCTTCTTTTAGCATTTTTTTGTCCGCCTGAATTTCTTTCAGCCTGTTATTGGTTTCCTGAAGCTTTTGTTCTAACTCTACCAATTTTCCGTATTTTATCTGTGATGCTTCCTCGAGATTGCCGTTACGTTCGGCATTCTGCATTTGGATTTTGGCATCTTCAATTTGCTTTTTAATATCCCTTGATTGTTGAATAAGATCTTTTTCATTTCTCCAATGGGCTCTTAATCTTGAAATTTTCTCTGATAGATTACTGATTTCCTGCTCAATTTTCTCCATACGCATTTTTCCGGCTTCGTCTTTTTCCTTCTTGATTGCCTGTTTTTCAATTTCCAGCTGTCTCAACTTTCGCTCCAGCTCATCCAGTTCTGTAGGGAGACTATCAATTTCCATCCTCAGCTTGGCTGTGGCCTCATCAATTAAATCTATTGCCTTGTCGGGCATGTACCTGTCCGAAATATATTTATCAGCCAAATGGGCAGCAGCTACAATCGCTCCGTCAGTTATTTTAACACCGTGATGTACTTCGTATTTTTCTTTCAGTCCCCTAAGTATGGAAACGGTATCTTCAACGTTAGGTTCTTTAATATAAATTGGCTGGAACCTACGTTCTAAAGCAGCATCTTTTTCTATATGCTTTTTATATTCATCCAGTGTGGTGGCACCTATACAATGCAACTCGCCTCTTGCCAACGCTGGTTTTAAAAGATTTGCAGCATCCATTGCTCCTTCTGCAGCTCCTGCACCCACCAAAGTGTGCATTTCATCTATAAAAAGGATTATTTCACCCTGACGCTCTCTGATTTCTTTCAAAACGGCTTTAAGTCTGTCTTCAAATTCGCCTCTGTATTTGGTTCCGGCAATAAGTGAGCCAAGATCAAGTACCAGAACCCTTTTATCATTCAGTGTTTCAGGTACGTCACCACTTACAATTCTTTGGGCAAGCCCTTCAGCTATTGCAGTTTTACCCACCCCCGGCTCTCCAATTAACACCGGGTTGTTTTTGGTCCTTCTGGAAAGGACATGGATGACCCTTCGTATCTCCTCGTCCCTGCCAATCACAGGATCCAGCTTTCCGGCTTCTGCATTTTCCGTAAGATCAATTGTGTATTTTTCGAGGGCCTCCCTTTTTTCTTCAGGATTCTGGTCTGTGACTTTACTACTGCCTCTGACCTCTTTTATGGCTTTTTCAAGGCTTTTCCTGTCTATTCCGTGTTTTATAAGCGTTTGTCTCAGGGAATAGCCAGCGTTTTCCACAATACCCAAAAGAATATGTTCTGTTGAGACATACTCATCCCCGAAATCTTTAATTACCTTAAAAGCATAATCAAGTGCTTTTTTTGTGTCGTTTGAAATATAAACCTGATCAGATCCGCTGACTTTTGGTAAGCTTTCTACATTTGATTTTATATCGGATGTGAGGGAATTTACATTGACTCCCAGCTTTTGTAACAAAGGTTTAATAAAACCTTCTTCCTGAGATACTAAACTTAATACCAAGTGCTCAGGCTCCACCTGTTGATTATTGTGGCTTTCAGCTAACTCCACAGCATTATTGATTGCTTCACTTGCTTTTATTGTTAATCTATTCCAATTTATCATTATATCCTCCTAACTTACTTCTCTGATGAATAAATTATTCATCTTTTTCGACTTTAACCTTAATAATGTTTTTGTTTCTTACGGGAACAAGACCTTCTTCCCCTTCTTTGATGTCTATGTTGTTATAATGTTTTTTTATAAAATTCTTTAAAATATCCACCTGTTTCTGCATGTCCTCAAGCTGTTGTTTCATATTAAGAACAACTTCCACTCCGGCAAGATTTACACCCAATTCTTTGGTGAGCGTCAGTATAAATTTTATCTGCTCAATATCATCTTCGGAGTAGAGCCGTGTATTGCCGATTGTTCTGGAGGGCTTGATTAATCCCAGTCTTTCATACTGTCTTAGTGTCTGGGGATGGATATCCAAAATTTCTGCTACAACACTAATCATATAAAGTGGCCTGTCTTTCATGGTTCTATCTCCCAGTTGTCAGTATTTAACGTTTAAGATTATATTTTACTTTTATTTAACACTTTTTCTCTTTCAGTAATATTGTAATGTTTCTTCATTTCCTTTAATGCTGTCCTGTCATTTTCCACAGCAATTTGAGGAATTTTCACATTTATTACCACATATAGATCACCGTGTCCTTCTCCTTTTAGCTTCGGCATCCCTTTGTTTCTCAGTCTGAATTTCTGTCCGGGCTGAGTGCCGGCAGGAATATTTATGTTAACTGTTCCGTAAGGTGTTGGAACGGATATTTTCTCACCTAATGCCGCTTCAAACATGTCCACATCTATATTAACATACAGATTACTTCCTTTTCTCTCGTATACCGGGTGGGTATCCACTTTGGTGACGATGTACAGATCTCCGGGGTTGCCCCCGTTCATACTATCATGACCTTTTCCTGGGATTCTTATTTTTGAACCGTTATCTACTCCCGCAGGTATTTTAATTTTTATCTTTTCACTTTTAGCAGTAAAGCCGTTGCCTTTGCATTTTGAGCATATATTTGTTAAGATTTCCCCTCTACCTTTACATTGGGGGCATGTACTTCCCAGTCCGAAAAAATTATCTCTGTTAGTCGACACTACTCCCCGTCCGCCACAGACATTGCAGGTGGTTGAGTCACCGCCTTTACCTTGGCAGGAATCACATTTTATGTTGCGGGTAATATTCATTTCGTAATTATTGCCTTTCACTGCATCCCTGAAGGGGATTTGTATGGAATAATATATGTCTTCACCTTTGGTTTTGCCTCTGGCATTTGATCTGGAGGTTCTGCCGCGGGAGGCACCGAAAAGATCTTCAAATATATCCCCGAATACATCAAATCCTTCAAAATTGAAGTTTCTGAAATCTTCAAAATTTACATTGGAATAGTCATAGCCTTTGCCGCTTTGTGTAAAAGCATCATGTCCCATCTGGTCGTACTGTTTTCTCTTTTCAGGATTTGACAGTACGGCATAAGCTTCAGAGACTTCTTTAAACTTGGCTTCAGCTTCTTTATTGTTAGGGTTTATGTCAGGGTGATATTTCCGCGCAAGTTTACGGTACGCTTTTTTTATCTCATCCTGGCTTGCTGTTTTGTCGACTCCGAGTACTTCATAATAGTTTTTGGCCATATTACCTTAATCCTCTTTATTTACTTGTATTGTTATTGGTTTTGCTTCCGTTTTTTTACTGACCACAAGAGTCAGTATGCCATCCTTTAGGTTTGCGTTTATTTTGTCCATGTCAACTGTATTTGGAAGATTAAAAGATTTGAAAAATTTACCGTAAGGTCTTTCCAAACGATAGAAACTGTTTTTGTCTTTTTTGTAAGGCAGCTTTTTTTCACCTTTTATTGTAAGAATTCCCTCGTTAATCTGGATATCAATATCTTCTTCTTTGAGGCCGGGCAGCTCCATGGTTAATATGATATCTGTATCTGTTTCAAATATATCCACCGGCGGATCCCAATCACTTTTTGTGGATAATGATTCTTTGCCTGCAGTTTCATCAAAAATTTTGTTAATCCTCTCCTGTATTGAGAGCAAGTCTTTAAATGGGTCCCATCTGACAATCGCCATTTCTTCCTCCATATTATATTAGTTACTTTGAAATATATGATTTGAGTCTTAGTGTGTCAAGATTTTTTTACTTGCTTAGTCACATTACGAAAATGAACGAAATTCTTATAAAAAAATCCTTTCTGTATTATAAGTTTTGTTTTATGTTATTAATTATTAAATACATAGAATATATAAAAAGCTTTGAATAAGTACAAAAGGTTATCCTGTGACATTGACCAGAAGGAGAAGAAATTCAACGCTTGTAACCACTTGTTTCGGAATAATCTATTGAATTTAACAAACATAGTTGCTGCCAGAAGGTGATAGCAATATAATGATTCAAAGCTCTAATATTATAAATAATAACTGATTCAGGGTTATATTCTGAAAAATACTGGTAAGTAAAAGATATAATGAAAAACTACAGACTTTATATTGCGATTATTATTTCTTTGTTAATTCACATTTTAATTTTGCGCTTATTGGACTGGGAGCCTGCAAAAACTCCAGAAGATAAGCCAATGTCCGTTCAAATTATAGAACCACCTGAAGATAAAAAAGAAAATGCTCCTGAAGTTAAGCCGGATATACTCAGTGACAAGGATATTGCTCGTCAAAAGGAATCAGAAAAGGGTGAAGATACTTACTCTTCCCGATTGGCGGAGCCAAAACCGAAGCAAAGGATTCAGCCGGTTCCAAAACCGGAAGTGAAAGTTGCCCCTGAATCCAAGCCAAAACCTAAGCCACAGCCTAAACCAGAGCCACAGCCTGAATCACAGGTCAAATCGAAGCCTGAGCAACAGCCTGATACTGAACCGGAACTTGATGTTGCAGAAACTGAAAATAAAAATGAAACTGAAGAAAAGCCCCCGGAAGAAAATGTTAAGCAAAAAGATACCACTGAGAGTAAAACACAGCTTAGCAAAAGGCAACTGGAGAATATTTTTAATCCCGATGATATAATCAGAGAGTATGCTTTTAGAGAAAAAAAACAGGAAGAAGGTGAAGACAGTGTAAATTTTAATGCAATGAAAAATAAGTACGCTTCGTATTTTTATAAATTCAGGCGGAATTTGTACCAGGTATGGACTTATCCCAGAAACTCGATTATTAATAATGAGCAGGGCAGGGTGAGGATTCAATTCAGTATTGAAAAGGACGGGACTGTTACCAATATAAAAGTAGTCAGCAGCAGCGGGTATCCTGATCTTGACCGGGCTGCGGTGGATGCTTTGAAAAATATGGGAAAAGTGCCTTTTGGCGATTCTTTTGACCTTGAACGGTTAAATGTCGACGGATATTTTAGATATATAATAGGAGACAAGTACATCTACTGATGAAAGATTTTGAGGTTATTGAGACGACGGCTGATATAGGGTTAAAAGTTTATGGCTGTGATTTGAGAGAATTATGTATCAATTTACTGAGAGGCTTTTACTATATAGTATTTGATAAAAATATTAATTTCTTTGCGTATGAAAGCAGAGGCGATGATTATAACAAAATCAGTAGTTCTACAACGGAAGAACTGCTGATCAGCCTGCTTGAAGATGCAATTTTTTATACCTATACGGAAAATACTGTACTGTATCCCTGTGAAGTAACAGAGAATGACTTAAAATATAAATTATTACAAAATAGTGATTATATCGAAACGGAAATAAAAGCTGTGACAAGGCATCGTTTTGGATTAGTGCATGATAAAATTTATACTGTTACCGTTATTTTTGACATATGAGGAGTGTTTATGAAAGCTGATGATCTGATATTGCAGAATTTTTATGATAAGTGTTCAAAATATAATCAGAAAAATAACAGGGGAGGGAGTTTTAGCCCCTTCAGATATTATAAGTTTAACGAAGGTTCCGGCAAGCCGGTTTATTTTATTGGCGGGCCGGGATTTTCCGTTGCTGTTGTTACAACACTGATTATAGCGGTGGCTTTTATCTTATTTATAAAGGAGGCGGGATTCTGGTACTGGCTGCTTTTTTTGTTTGTTGCTGTGATTGCTTTAAGGATAGGACTTAAGATTGACAAAGCGAAACAAATAAGATGCATGGCTGCATCTTTAGGTATGCATGCCGTTTCTATGGTGGAGAGTGCGCTCAATACTGAAGATGAATATGAAAGACGTTCTCTTCTGAACAAAAGTGTGGAATTTCTTGATGAATCATTGAAGTGGGTGGAGGAACCTATTTTTGAAGAACAGAAAAAGATTTTAGAAAAGTATATAAAAAAAGGAAATCCCTAAATGGGATTCCTTTAATTTTTATGACACTTTGTGCAGGATTTTCCGCCTGGCACTTTTTTCTCTGTGTGGCATTCCCAGCAAAAGTTTTTATGCACATCATTCATAGTGCCTTTTACAGTACCCACCTCAAGCTTTTCACCGGTTTTGATGTTTCTTAGTTCTTTACCGCCTTCAGGGCTCATGTGGCATTCTTTGCATTCGTTATTTTGTTGGTGGAATGCATGGGGAAACACAACAGCTTTCTTAGTTGTTTTGGGTACATCAAAAACTCCTGTCATGTCAATCTCTTCAGGTCCTTTGTCAAGGGCTAATACTATAGTAGCAAAAGCCAACATCAACAGTAGTGCAAACAGTTTCTTCATTAATTCCTCCTTGTAATTTTTTATGGAATTTAATAAATAATAATATCAATGTCAATCATTAATAATTTATATTGATTATATATATTGTCTTAAAGGGAATGCTTAAATGTTTGCTAATTATTATTATGATGTGATTTTGCCGGTTATTCCTAAAGGGATTTATACCTATTCTTTCTCCCGGGAGATACAACCCGGAATGAGGGTTAAGGTGAGCTTTGGCAGCAGAATAGAGTACGGTATTGTTTTGAGGGAAAATATTTCTATCGACCCGCAAATCCGGTATAAGCCTGTTATCTCAGTTTTGGATGATTATCCTGTTTTCAGTGAAAACTATCTGAAAATGATTTTAAAAATGTCCAGATATTATCTTAACCATGAGGGTATTACTCTTAAGGGAATAGTTGCCAGATCTCTGCTTGCTTCTGAAAAAAAAGATGTGGAGTCAGAAATATATAACTGCAGTGAATACCTGAAGCTTACAAAGATTCAGGACAGTATTTATAAATCTATCACCGGTATTATTGACAAAGGATTTTCCACAAATCTTTTGCACGGTATAACCGGTAGTGGTAAAACGGAAATCTATATAGAATTAATTAAGGAATGCCTCAAGCGCGATAAGCAGGCTTTTTATATTGTACCGGAAATATCTCTTACACCTCAGATTGTTGAGCGGCTGTCAAAAAGGCTTGGGTTTTCTGTTCCGGTATATCATTCCAGGTTAACTCCGAAACAAAAAGAAAAGGTGTTCTGGGGCGTTAACTCCGGGGTATTTCCTCTTGTGATTGGTGCCAGAAGTACTCTGTTTATCCCATCAAAAGATATAGGTTTAATAATTGTTGATGAAGAACATGAAAGCAGCTTCAAACAGGAAGAGGCTCCTTCTTATCACTTGAGAGATATGGCTGTTATGTACGGAGATATCCTTAGTATTCCTGTGGTTCTTGGAAGTGCTACACCGAGTTTGGAATCATATTTTAATGCAGTTAACGGTAAATATAATTATTTTTACCTGAATAAACGTTTTAATGATAAAGATTTGCCGCATATCGATTTGTTAGATATGAAAAATACCGATGTTCTGGATAATCTGCTTTCAACACATCTTTATGATAAAATTTACGAAAAGATTAACAAAGGTGAGCAGGTTCTTTTGCTTCTGAATAAGAAAGGTTACGCAAAACATCTTATCTGTAAAACGTGTGGTAAAAATCTCGATTGTCTTAACTGTTCAATATCCCTGACATATTACAAAAGTTCTGATGTGGCAAAATGTTCTTACTGTGGAGAACGTTATCGTTTTTTTAAGTGTGGTGAATGTGGTGGGACTGATTTTCTGGATTTCGGTCATGGAACGGAAAAGGCTACGGAAATCCTGGAAAAACTTTTTGGTGATGTCATTGTGAGACTGGACACCGATGCAGTAACGTCACATAAAAAATTGAGCCGGATTCTTGATGACTTTTATTCTGGAAAATATAAAATTATGGTGGGAACCCAGCTTATTGCCAAAGGTTTTAATTTTCCCAATGTTACTCTGGTGGGCGTAATCAATATTGACAATCTGCTTGCTTTGCCGGATTTTAGGGCAAATGAGCGGGCTTATCAGCTTTTGAATCAGGTGGCAGGCCGCGCTGGCCGTTTTATAAAAGAGGGGGAAGTGCTGATTCAGACATATGATCCTGATATGCCTGTTTTTCAACTTTTGAATAAAAATTCCGAAGAATTTTACCGTTTCGAGCTTAACAGAAGAAGTGAGCTGAAATATCCACCTTTTTCAAGGATTTTAAGAATTACAGTAAGCGATACTGTTGATAAAAAAGCTAAGGATATGATAGATCTGATTTATGATAATCTTGTGAAGCTTAATAAAGATACAGATATTCTTGGTCCTTCTCCTGCTTCAGTTTTTAAAATAAAGAACAGATACAGATATTCGCTGATTCTTAAGTCAAATGAGGTCAAACATATCCAGAGATCAGGACATCTTGCGAATGATATTTATACAAAATATAAAAAAGGTAATACCCGAATGAAATTAGATGTGGATCCTTATTTCTTTAT
Organism: Deferribacteraceae bacterium UBA1873; assembly: GCA_002338145.1. Classification (GTDB taxonomy): domain Bacteria; phylum Chrysiogenota; class Deferribacteres; order Deferribacterales; family Flexistipitaceae; genus Flexistipes. Next base: position 10,428 of record DDHP01000016.1, read on the forward strand.
GTAACGTGAAATTTCAAAATTGTTGAATCCTGCAAATATAAAAATTTTGATGTGATTTTGGCGTATGCAGAAACGCAGATATATTTGTT
>DDHP01000017.1:0-27858 GCA_002338145.1 Deferribacteraceae bacterium UBA1873
ATACCGGAATCCGGTCTTTCCAGCCCGCCGATAATGTGAAGAAGCGTAGATTTGCCAACACCTGAAGGGCCGACAATGGAAATAAACTGCCCCTTTTCAACACCGAGATTAAAATCGTTAAGCACATTTATGACTGAGGGTCCCTTTTGAAATGTTTTATTGATATTTATCAGCTCTACCAAATAGTTGCTCATCACTCATTCCTCAACGCTTCGATAGGATCCATTTTTGCAGCCTGTCTTGCAGGGATAATGGATGATATAAACGTAATAACAATAGCACAAACTGTAACAAGCAGAAAAACTTCGGGAACAATTTTTATAGGGATACTGTCCATATAATAAACATCAGCCGGAAGCTCTATAAGTTTGTAATGTTTTAATACAAAACATATTGCATAGGCAATAATATTCCCGAAAACGGTACCTACTATACCTATATATAACCCCTGCTTGATGAAAATATTCTTTACCAGCTTCTCTGATGCCCCCATAGCCCTTATTATGGCAATATCGCGTTTTTTGTCCTTAACCGTCATGGTAATAAGACTGATCACATTGAAAGAGGCAACCACGATTATTAACGTTAATATAACAAACATGGCGGCCTTTTCCAGCTTAAGTGCAGAAAAAAGATTCTGATTCATACTCAGCCAGTCTCTTGCCCAAAAGGGAAATCCAAGTTTATTCTCAATTTTTTCGGCAATTTCTCCGGCATTATCAAAATTTTTGACCTTTACGCTGAAACCGGAAACGTTATCTCCCATTTTCATGAATTCCTGAATATCATGCAGATTAACATAGGCTAACGAGTTATTATACTCATACATCCCTGTATCAAAAACACCTGCAACCTGAAATTTTTTCATTTTCGGAGTAAAGCCAAAGGGGCCCTTTTTGCCGAATGGTGAGACAACGACAATTTCCTCACCTATACTCACTGAAAGACTGTTTGCCAGAGCTTTTCCAAGGACAATGGGAGGTTTGCCGGTGGCATTATCCGTTTTTAAATCAAAACTTCCTCTTTTCATATAGTTGCCGATATTTGAAGATGTTAGCTCCCTTTCACCTATTACTCCCCTTAAAACAACCCCGCTGACGCGCTCTTTACTGGTAAGCAGCACCTGGCTGATGATAAAAGGGGACACACCTACAACATTATCCGTTTCTGTAATTTTAGCTGCCGTATCTTTCCAATTATCTATAGGACTGCCGTCAATTTTATTGACAATAATATGTGAGTTCGCACCGAGAATTTTTTGTTTTAGATTATCTTCAAAACCGATCATAACATTTATAACTACTATCAGAGTTGCAACACCAAGCACTATCCCAATAATAGAAATTAACGAAATAAAGGAAAGCACCTTGGTTTCTTTTTTAGACCGGAGATATCTGTAAGCCAAAAAATTACTTATATTCATCAGTTATGTTACTCCCATTCGATGGTTGCGGGAGGTTTTGAGCTGATATCGTAAACGACCCTGTTAATTCCCTGCGCTTCGTTAATAATTCTGTTGGATATACTTGCCAGGACATCATAAGGAATCCTTGACCAATCGGCGGTCATACCGTCAACACTGGAGACAGCTCTGAATGCGAGAACATTTTCATAGGTTCTGTTATCTCCCATAACGCCCACCGACTGCACAGGAAGCAGTACGGAAAATGCCTGCCATATGTCATTGTAAAGACCGGCTTGCTTTATCTCATTGATTGCTATGGCATCAGCCAGTCTCAATATTTCCAGTCTGTCCTCTGTAACTTCACCCAAAATTCTAATGGCAAGTCCGGGCCCCGGAAACGGGTGGCGCATAATCATTTTCTCAGGGATTCCCAACTCCAGACCAACTTTCCTGACCTCATCCTTAAACAGTTCTCTGAGAGGCTCAATGAGGCTGAAATTCATTCGTTCCGGCAACCCACCTACATTGTGATGTGTTTTTATCGTAGCTGAAGGACCTTTAAAAGAAACAGATTCGATAACATCCGGATAAAGCGTACCCTGAGCCAGATATTCAAACGGCCCGTGTTTTACGGCTTCCTCTTCAAAAACCTTAATAAAGGTATTGCCTATCTTTTTTCGTTTTTCCTCCGGATCAACCACCCCTTTCAATACGTCTAAAAACTGATTCCTTGCATCCACATGCACAAGATTTATATTAAAACTGTCTCTGAAAGTTTTTACCACATCATCGGCTTCACCTTTACGGAGAAGTCCGTTATCCACAAAAACGCAGGTAAGGTTATCTCCTATCGCTTCGTGCAGAAGTACGGCAACTACAGACGAATCCACACCGCCGCTCAGCGCACATAAAACCCTTTTATCACCCACAGTTTCACGTATTTTATCAATTTCGGTATGGATAAAATTACCGGAAGTCCATATCTGTTTGCAGCCGCAGATATCAACAACAAAATTTTTGAAAATTTCACTCCCTCTTGGAGTGTGAACTACTTCCGGGTGGAACTGAATAGCAAAAAAGGGTTTAGAGATGTGTTTCATAGCTGCAATCGGTGCATTTTTCGTATAACCAATCACAGAAAAGTTCTCAGGCATACTCTCAAGCTTATCCCCGTGGCTCATCCAGACGGTAATCTTGTCCTCGTCGGAAAGTCCTTTGAACAGATCTGAATCATCAGTTATATATAATTCGCTTCTTCCGTATTCCCTTTCAGCTGACTGAGAAACAACTCCCCCGAAATGTTTACAGATAATCTGCATACCGTAGCAAATGCCCAGTACAGGAACTCCCATATCAAAAATCCTTTCATCAACCTGCGGAGAATCCTCTGCATACACACTTCCCGGCCCTCCGGATAAAATAACACCCTTAGGCTCAAACGCCTTAATTTTGCTGAAATCCACATTACAGGGCTGTATTTCACAGTAAACCCGCGCCTCTCTTATTCTTCTTGCGATTAACTGTGTATATTGAGAACCGAAATCCAGTATTAGAATCTTTTCGTCATGAATATTCATTTACCACCTTTTGCATTTTAAGTTTTTTATGTTGAAATCCAGTAATTAGGGGATTCTTTGGTTATAATGACATCATGGACATGGCTCTCTTTAAGTCCCGAGCCCGTTATTTTTACAAATTTTGCATTCTTCCTTAATTCTTCTATAGTGCTGCAGCCGACATAACCCATACCTGCCCTTAAACCGCCCATCATTTGATATATGGTATGAGTCAGATCTCCTTTGTAATGGACGCGTCCCTCTATCCCTTCAGGAACAAACTTAGCTGCCGTATCTTTTTCTTCTTGAAAATATCTGTCTTTACTGCCGCTTTTCATAGCACCCACAGAGCCCATGCCTCTGTACACTTTGTAACTTCTACCCTGCAACAACTCGATTTCCCCCGGAGATTCCGTTGTACCTGCAAAAAGTGAACCAATCATAACAACATTCCCCCCTGCAGCCAAAGCTTTAACAATGTCCCCGGAGTATTTTACCCCGCCGTCCGCTATTATCGGAATATTGTATTTTTCAGCCACAGAAGCACAATCCATAATTGCTGTAATCTGAGGGACTCCAACACCTGCAACAACCCGTGTTGTGCAAATGGAACCCGGTCCTATCCCCACTTTCACACAGTCAGCACCTGCCTTTATCAAATCCTCGGTGGCTTCCGGTGTAGCAACATTACCCGCAACCAATTGCAAATCAGGATACTTTTTCTTTATATTTTTAACCGTTTCAGCGACCTGCCTGGAATGACCGTGAGCAGTATCTATAACGATTACATCCACTTCGCTGTCTACCAAAGCTTCCACTCTTTCAGCACTATCTCCGCTAACCCCGATAGCTGCACCAACTCTCAGTCTTCCCAAATCATCTTTTGTGGCATGAGGGTATTTCAACTTTTTATTGATATCTTTGATTGTAATAAGACCTTTAAGAAGATAATTATCATCAACCACTAAAAGCTTTTCAATTTTATGTTTCTGAAGATGATCCTTAGCTTCATCCAAAGATGTTCCAACGGATACCGTTACAAGATTTTCTTTGGTCATATATTTTTTCACCGGTTCACTGTAAGCTGTAACAAACCTTAAATCCCTGTTTGTGAGTATCCCCACCAACTTCTTGTTTTTCGTTACAGGAACACCCGAAATTTTAAATTTCGACATTATCTCCAAAGCTTCTTCAACTGTCCGTTCCGGATCAATCGTTATTGGATCAACTATCATTCCACTTTCAGACCTTTTTACCTTGTCTACTTCTTCTGCCTGCTCTGAAATTGACATGTTTTTATGAATAAAGCCGATACCGCCTTCCTGAGCTATGGAGATGGCCAATCTGCCTTCGGTAACCGTATCCATGGCGGCACTCACGAGAGGGATTTGCAAGCTGATTGTAGCAGTCAATTTTGTACTTAAATCAACGTCTTTAGGAACGACGTCACTTTTCTCAGGAACCAGCAGTACATCATCAAAAGTTAATGCTTCTTTTAATATTTTTTGGTGAAACATTTGTCACTCCTTTTTTCTTCAATGTTCAAAACGTGAGACGCACTATCACCTATAACCCAAGCACACTCAACCTTCTCAACCTCAACCTCAACCTCAACCTTTACCTCAACCTTTACAGTCCCCAGTCTCTGCTATAACGGAAATCAATGCCCACAGTCCTGTCACTGACTTTAGCAATAACCGGCAGACAGCGCTTAAACTGATTTGCTTTTACTCTTCTGCTGACTTCATCTATAAATTTTTCATCAAAGCCCATACGTATCAGCTCTTTTGTATTTTTTCTTTTATCAATCATTTCAAACAGCAGTTTATCCACTTCCACGTAAGAAAAACCCAGCTCTCCTTCATCCGTTTGGTCCTGCCACAGATCTGCTGTTGGGTGTTTTTCAATCACTTCTTTTGGAATGCCCATATACTCAGCCAAACCCCAAACCTGGGTTTTATACAAATCACCTACCGGATTTAAAGCTGAAGCCATATCCCCATACCATGTACCGTAACCCAGAAGGAGCTCCGTCTTATTGCTTGTACCCAGGACAAGGGCACTATGTGCTGCTGAGAGGTCAAAAAGCGTAACCATCCTCATCCTGGCACACACATTCCCAAATCTCACATTGCCGATATAATGGTCAAAAACATTGAGATACGCATCTGCGTATGGAGAAATATCGATTACTTCACAGTTAATATCCAGGGATCCAGCCACTTTTTTTGCATCTTCAAGGCTTTTTGGGCTGCTGGTTTTATAGGGCAGGCAGTACGCAAAAACACGATTCTTACCCAAAGCTTCCACTGCAAGAGCAGCGGAAAGTGCCGAGTCGATTCCTCCGCTTAAGCCCACCACAAGGTTTTTAAGACCTGTTTTTTCGGTCTCCTCTTTCAAAAAATTAACAAGTACTTCTTTTACTATCTGATAACTTACATTCATAGTTCGCTCATCTTTATCTCATATTAGTTTTATCTAAAATTTCTTAATTTATCTTTTAGCACTAATGGATTTTTTATTCTTTCCTGTCTAATATTATCTCTGTCCAACTTGACAATACATTTGTCTTCATTGAGATAAGGGAGGCTGCATTCGATACCCCCGCCTGCTTTATAAACCCTCGATCCGCCCCAAAAAATAACTCCCTCTTCAACTCCGGCCCTGTTAGCAAAAACCACAGTACATGTCATGTTAGTTGAAATATACCCGCAGGTATAATCCCAAACGTTTTCAGCATAAAAACCGCTTTCTCCTATTCCTCTTAAAGGGCTTCCGGCAGGGATAAAAACCATATCCACATTATTTTCAGCTATATGTAAAAGGGATTCGGCGTGGAGAGCATCCTCACATATCAGGATAGCGCCTCTGAAAAATTTCGTATCAAAAAAGGAAAATGAGCTGCCTTCTGAAAAATACCTTTTTTCGTCAAAAAGACCGTAAGCCGGCAGAAAAACTTTCTTGTGAATATGAAGGATTTCACCCTGTTCAACATATGCAGCCGCATTATAGAAACATCCCGGCTTTTCTTCATATACGAAACCGAAAACAATTGAAATATAATTGGAATACTCTTTTATACGGCGTATAATATCGGAGTTTAAATCCAGTCCCACATCGCTCACTGCATCCCTAAGATCATAACCGGTCAATGAAAGTTCCGGAAAAATCACAACATTACAGCGTGCGGATACAGCTTCTTCAATTATCTGATAGTGCTTTTCCGCATTCTTTTCAGGAGATGCAAGATAAGGTTTAAACTGGCTGATCATAAGTTTCAGCATATTATTCTTCCCTTTTATACGTTCCGCTTTTGCCGCCGCTTTTTTCGATTAATTTAATATCAGAAATTACCATATCTTTGTCAACAGCTTTACACATATCATATATAGTCAGTGCAGCTACACTGACACCTGTCAAAGCCTCCATCTCAACGCCTGTTTGACCGGCCAGGCGCACTTTCACATCTATTTTAACCCTGCTTTTTTCTTTTTCAGGAGTAAAATCGACATGAACACCGGTAATATTCAGCGGATGGCACATCGGTATAAGCTCAGCAGTTTTTTTGACAGACATCACAGAAGCAACACGTGCCACTTCAAAAACTGCCCCTTTTTCAATATTCCCAGAAATGATTTTATCAAGTGTGTCTCTTTTCATATATATATATCCGGATGCCAAGGCTGCCCTGTTTGTAATTTGCTTTTCGGTGACATCAACCATTTTGCTTCTTCCGGCTTCATCAATATGGCTAAAAGGCATTATTTACTCCCTTTTATGATTGGATAAGTGCTAAACAGCTTTGAAATATTTTTACTACTTGTCACATAATTCCAGATTTTCCCACGTGAATCTTTTATATTATTAAAATTGAGTTTGCTTTTATCAAAAGCAAACGTTGCATATATTTCAGTTTTTTTATCTTTTGTATCATCTTTTGAAAAAACATCCACTTGGAATGTTTCATATGGTGAGTTAATAAGCTTAAAAAAAAGTACTTCCAAAAAATACTTTAATTCATTACTGAAAGGATTGGAATTGTCTTCCGGAAAGACACTGTCTGATTTTCGATTTATAGTATAAATGATTTCCAAAGCCACCGAAGAATCCTGAATTTCCATTTTTTTATATTCAAATGCCGGAACGATTCCTTCCCTTTCAAAGTAACCGGATTCTTTCATATTAAAATTAAATCTGTCAATAAAGCTTCGTATATCCAGAGCAAGCTTCTGATCAAAATATTCACCGCGCTTTGTTTCTTTACCAAGAGTCACATTAAACTCAATATCTTTTTTCAAAGCATAGCCGGTACGAATATTGTTAACTTTTACCTTGTACCAGTCTTTCAACTCATCCACTAAAATTATTTTAGAACCTTCATAAAAGGTATAAATACGCTTGGATTCCAGATCTGGCTTTTCCCTTACATATACCACATTGGCAGTAATTACCCCCACGGACTCCAGAAAGTCGTCACCTGCAGTGGGTTCACTGTTTACAGCATTTGCAGAAATCAGTAAAAAAATACAGCCGAAAATGATATTCTTAAACATTGAACCTAAAGTATATAATATCTCCATCTTTTACAATATACTCTTTCCCCTCCAGTCGCATTTTACCGGCTTCTTTTATTTTCTGGAGGGATTTATACTCTTTGAATACGTCGAAACTGCAAACTTCCGCTCTTATAAACCCTCTGCTGATGTCAGAATGAATTTTTCCTGCAGCTTCCACAGCTTTCGTATTCTTTTTTATTGTCCAGGCTTTCACCTCTTTTTCCCCTGCAGTAAAAAATGTAATTAAATCAAGAAGTTCATAACCTCCGGCAATAACCTTTTCCAGTCCGGATTTTTCAAGCCCCATCTCAATAAGAAACTCGTTTTTCTCTTCTTCATCTAATTCAGCAATTTCCGCTTCAAGTTTACAGGAGATTTTTACACACCTGGCATCCTCTTTTTTTGCCACTTCTTTCAGTTGTCTTACATAATCATTGTCATCTGCAAGCCCATCCTCGTCAACATTTGCCACATACAACACCGGCTTTACAGTAAGTAGATTGAATTCTTTAATATACTTCATATCATCGCCACTGACAATATTCCTCAACTGTACCCCTTCAGCGGCTTTATTATATATTTTTTCCAGAACTTCCGACTTGATTTTCAGTTCTTTATCTCCGCTTTTAGCGGATTTTTTGACCCTGGTCAGAGCTTTTTCCAAAACATCTAGATCTGCCAGTAAAAGCTCCGTATTTATAACTTCCACATCACTCACCGGATCCACTTTACCGCTTACATGGCTTATATCGGTCTCATCAAAACACCTGACTATATGAACAATTGCGTCCACTTCCCTGATATTGCTCAGAAATTTATTGCCCAGCCCCTCTCCTTTGCTGGCGTCCTTTACCAAACCGGCGATATCCACAAATTCGATGGTTGTAGCAACAGTGCTTTTTGGTTTTATGCAGTCGCTTATAAAATCAAGTCTCTCATCAGGTACTTCCACAATACCGATATTGGGATCTATAGTACAAAAAGGATAATTGGCACTTTCCGCTTCAGCTTTAGTCAAAGCATTAAATAATGTCGATTTGCCTACATTCGGCAACCCTACTATACCGCAATTAAATCCCATAAAATTACCTTTCCTTAATTTTTAGTCAAAAAAAGGGCAGCCTCTCAGCTACCCTCTTTGTTTTATAATAACGGGGCAATTATAAGTGAAACAATACTCATAAGCTTAATAAGTATATTCATAGCAGGACCGCAAGTATCCTTGAAGGGATCACCAACGGTATCACCAGTAACGGCAGCTTTATGGGCTTCACCACCTTTTTCTTCACCAGCCAAGGAACCGCTCTCTATATATTTTTTGGCATTATCCCATGCGCCACCTGCATTAGCCATAAGTAAAGCCAGAAGAACACCGGCCAATGTGGCTCCTGCAAGCGTACCGCCAAGAGCTTCTTTGCCCACTCCAAATCCGATAATAAGAGGAGTAACAATAGCAACTAATCCGGGCAACACCATTTCCTTAAGTGCAGCTGTTGTGGAAATATCAACACATGTTTTAGGATCAGGCTTAACGCCTTCTTTTCCCTCCAAAAGGCCTGGAATTTCTTTAAACTGTCTTCTGATTTCATCAACCATTTTACCGGCAGCTTTGCCAACAGAGGTCATCGTCATAGCTGCAACAAGAAATGGAATAAAACCACCCACAAAAAGGCCTATCACAACCTTAGGCTGAATAAGATTTATTTCAGTTAATCCTGCACTACTGCTGTATGCTGCAAAAAGAGCCAAAGCGGTCAAAGCAGCAGAACCTATTGCAAAACCTTTTCCAACTGCAGCTGTAGTGTTACCGATGGAATCAAGACTGTCTGTAATGTCCCTTACATCTTTTCCTAACCCTGCCATTTCAGAAATACCACCTGCATTGTCTGCAACAGGGCCGTAAGCATCAACAGTCATTGTAACGCCAACTGTCGCCAGCATTCCGACTGCAGCAATACCTATACCGTAAAGACCAGCCTGTGCATTTGCCACAAAAATGGCAATACAAATCATAATGAGTGGCAAAACAACACTTTCAAGACCTACAGCAAAGCCCTGGATAATATTGGTAGCATGCCCAGTCTTTGATGCTTCAGCAATTCTTCTAACCGGTTTAGACGATGTATAATACTCAGTGATAAGACCAATAACAATACCTGCAACAGTTCCAAAAAGTACCGCCCAAAATACACCAACATTAATCTGAAATGCTGTAATAGCAAAAAAAGCTCCAATCAAAAATACTGCGGCACCTATAAAAGTGGAGTACCTGAGTGCAGACGCCGGTGCTGAGCCACTTAACGCTTTCATGGAAAAAACACCTATAAGCGAGGCAATAAGCCCAATAATAGCAAAAAGTACAGGTAAAAACATTAAATTCATAGTTAGCTCAGCTCCGCCAAGCTTTGCAAGAAGTGCCGGGCTAGCCGTCGCTGCGATTGCTATCGTTGCAATCATCGACCCTACATAAGACTCAAATATATCAGCACCCATTCCGGCGATATCACCAACATTGTCCCCCACATTATCTGCAATAACCCCAGGATTCCTTGGATCATCTTCAGGGATATCGGCTTCCACTTTACCAACAAGATCGGCACCAACATCAGCAGCTTTGGTATAAATACCACCACCAATCCTTGCAAACAAAGCAATTGACGATGCCCCCATAGCAAACCCATTGATATTCTGAGCTGTCTGAGGATCTCCATAAATAAGGAAGAAAATCCCCACACCAAGAAGACCCAAACTTGCTACAGCCAGTCCCATAACTGCACCACCGTTATAGGAAATAAAAAGTGCAGATGCCATACCTTGTGACCTGGCAGCTTCGCTTGTCCTCACATTAGCTTTTGTGGCAGCTTTCATGCCGATAAAACCGGCCAAAGCAGAACAGAAAGCCCCGGATAAAAATGCTATACCGGTACTAAAACCCAGGCCATCAGCAAACAGCATAAGAACAAAAACAATAATCACAAAAATTCCCAGAATTTTGTACTCTCTTGACAGGAAAGTCATTGCACCTTCATAAATCATATCTGCAATTTCTTTCATTAAATCAGTACCTTCAGACTGTTTCTTAATATAGTTATAAATAACTATAGAAACAATTAAACCCACAACCCCTAAAACAGGAGCTAAAACCGTCAAAACTGAAGCCATTGTTAATCCTCCTTTTTTATTGTTTTGTTATTAAACCTGGTCATCGCAGGGATAAGCCCCTCCTCTATAAAACACAGCGTGGCATTTTTACACAAATTTATAAATTCATCAAGATGTTTACTCTCTTCCGGTGAAAATTTTCCGAGCACATAATCCGGAATACTAAACCCCGGATTTATAGGCCTTCCTATACCCATTTTCACACGGGGAAATTCATCACTGTTTAAGCAGCTGATAACTGAAGCAAGCCCTTTATGTCCAGCAGAAGACCCTTTGCGTTTGATTTTGAGCTTACCAAAAGGCAAATCAACATCATCATAAATTACCAGAATATTTTTTAAATCAATATCATAATAGGCAGCAAGAGCTGCCACCGCTTTTCCACTCAAATTCATAAAAGTCTGGGGTTTTTGTATATAAATTTTTTTGCCGCCGGTTACAATATCTCCGAAATCTGAATAAAAACCACCTGTAATACTGATATTCAAATGTTGTATAATAGCATCGGCAACCATAAAGCCAATATTATGCCTGGTATTTCTATAGCGTTCACCAGGATTTCCAAGGCCAGCTATAAGAAATTTTTCCATTTACTGTTCAGTTTTAAACCTAAAAAGAGAGCTGATACTTTCCTTGTTGAAAATCCGCAGTATCGACTCTGCAAACAACTCACCGGTCTTGAGTACCTTAAACTTTGAAATAGTACTTTTCTCTTTGGACAACTCAATAGTATCACATAAAAGCACCTCTTCTAACGGGCTTGAAAGAATACGTTCCACTGCAGGCCCGCTCAATACACCATGGGTGGCGGCTGCTCTGACAGATTTAGCTCCATGTTCCATAACTGTTGAGGCAGCCTGTGAAAGTGTGCCGGCTGTATCTATCATATCATCAATAATTATGATGTGTTTGTCTTTGACATCGCCAATAACATGCATAGCCTTGGCCACATTTGGGCCTGTTCTGCGTTTGTCAATTATAGCCAGAGAACATTCCAAGGTTTTGGCATAAATCCTTGCCCGGGGTACTCCGCCGGCATCAGGAGAAACAACCACATAATCATCGCCAAACATCTTTTTGTTGACAAAGTACTCTGAGAGTATAGGTGTTGCGTAAAGATTATCCACCGGAATATCAAAAAAACCCTGTATCTGACCGGCATGCAAATCCATAGTAACAAGCCTGTCGATACCTGACGTTGTAAGTAAATCAGCCACAAGCTTTGCAGTAATCGGCACCCTTGGCTCCACTGTCCTGTCCTGCCTTGCATAGCCGAAATAGGGAATAACTGCCGTAATACTGTTAGCAGAAGCTCTTTTTAAAGCATCCACCATTATCATAAGCTCCATTAAATGGGACTCGGCCGGATGATTTGTTGACTGAATCACAAACACATCCCGCCCTCTCACACTTTCATTTATTTTAACAAAAATTTCACCATCCCCGAATTTTGTAACCGTTGCATCCCCAAGCCTCATTCCCAATTTTTTAACAACATCTTCAGCAAGACTTTTATTGGAATTACCAGAGAAAACCAAAAAATCCATAACTGCACTCCTTCAGAACTAATTTATATTAACCGCTTTTTTTACAAAACAATCATTAAAGTTTACTATAAAATATTCAAAGGCACTTTCCATTATCTTCCGGGAAGAAAATATCCCGTAAACCGTTGCCCCGCTTCCTGACAAAAGAGAAACATCTGCACCTCTATCCAAAAGTTTCTCCTTGATAGTTTCAATTACATCATATTTTGGAAACACCGCACTCTCAAGATTATTGTAAGATTGTTTCAAAATATCACTGTAAGTATAATGCGTTTGCATATTACTGAGGGCATCTTCAGGTGTCAACGCCAAATTTCCACTATTATAAACCTCGCCGGTGGATATAGATATAGGTGGTTTAACCAAAAGCAGATAAAAACCGGTATCAATAATCACTGGCTCTATAACCTCACCTCTGCCGCGCATGATAGCCGGTTGATTGTAAAGGAAAAAGACTGTATCCGAGCCTATTGATGCCATAATATCCTTTTTTTCAGAAAAATCCATTCTTAGACTATATAAAAAATCCACAGCATTCAAAAAGGCTGCAGCATTACTGCTTCCTCCTCCCAAACCGGCTCCTGATGGAATGTTTTTATAAAGATTTACTTTTATTCCTTTAATTACAGGATATTTTGACTGCATTATCTTAAAGGTTTTGGCAATAATATTTCCTGAATCCGTAGGTATGCTTTTATCATTGCATTTTATGCTCAACTTATCGGATTTTTTCAAGTAAATAGAATCATACAGACTGATTTTTGTCACCAGTGATGATATTTCGTGATAACCATCCCACCTTTTTCCGATTACCCCAAGATTCAGATTAACTTTGGCGTACGATCTGACAAACATTCAAATGTCCTCGATTTTTATTCCCATCGTTTCCGAAGAAATCACTAATTATTAAAATCAGGATTGCTTAATTTGATATTAAACATTTGTGTTGCATCTTTATATTCAATTTCTTTCAGGAGATTTGCATCGTAACCATACCGTATGGCTATATCATTTTCCCGGATTCGTACAATTTTGAAATTTTGATTAACCAATACAGATGTATTCGCCTTTTTAAAAAAATAACCTTTCTCTGTGATTCGCATATTGAAAGTCTCATCAGGCAAAACAAAGGGGATGTTCAAAACTTTTATAAGCTGACTTATTTGCTTCTCATTGAAAAAAATACTGTATTCTTCAGTAATATTCTCATCATCTTTTATAACCTCAAGCTCCGTACCATTGTATACTGCCTGAGCATAAACCTGTCCGAACATGCCTAAAACGTTTATGGTAACTTCAGATTCACATGTTTTGTGAATTGTCCCCTTAAATTTCGCACGGTTAAAGCGGTTCTCATAAAAAAAAACCCCCTTTGATTTAATCATGCATATAGGAGGATTAGACACTTCAACGTTTTTCAAAATATTGTCTTTGCTCAGAAGTACCTGAGTCTCAATCACCGGTGCTTTGGTGCAGCTATAGGAAAAAAGTGCCAGGAGTAATAAAAACTTAATTTTTAATAAATTCATCGACACTTTTTTCGATTTCCAACGCTTTTAGTATTGCTTCCATATGCTCGCGCAACTCTTTATCTTCAGGCGCCTGATTAAGCGCTTTTTTCTGCAAAACCATGGCTTTCTCGAACTCACCTTTTTTATAAAGTATCCATGCCTTAGTATCCAGATAAGCTGGGTTTTCCGAATCTTGATTAAGTGCACGCGTTACCAGATTCAGTGCTTCATCCAGATTAACATCATTTTCGGCATAGAGATAAGCCAAAAAATTCAGCGCTGCTGGATTATCTGGCTCATTTTCAAGTATACGCTTAAGTATTTTAACAGTTTCTTCATAATCCCCAGCTTTTTCCAACAAAAAAGCTTTATTTATCAACAGGGATGTACTGTTGGGATTTTCTTTCAAACCATCGTTCACTGTTTCAATAGCTTCCTGAATAGAGCCTCTTTCCTCTAAAACTCCGGCTTTAAGTCGGTAAAAATCAATATCACGGTATACCTCTGAAATCGTGGATAATATTTCCAAAGCCGAGTTAAATTCCTTTTTTTGCAAATAAACATATGCAAGTCTCTTTTTTGCTTCCGTATAGTCGCTTCTTACCTCAAGTGTACGTTTATAATATTTCGCCGCACTATCCCAGTCTTCCAGAGCTTCATAAGCCACAGCTATATAAAAAAGTGACTGAGTATCATCGTTGTTTATCTCATAAGCCTTTTTTAAAGTGTCAATGGCACTGCTATATTCACCTAAACGCAAATAAATATTACCCATCTGTTTTAGTACGTATACCTTACGCTCTCCATCCACCTGAGCAAGAACACTTTCATAATTATCCAGAGCCTCTTCAAGGCGCCCGGAATTCTGATAAAGTTCAGCCAGTTTAAGCTCAGGGAGAATAAGACCAGGATGGCTATCCTGAGCTATTTCCAGATACCTGATAGCCTGCTCTTTCTCCCCTCTTTTTATATAAATATCAGCCAGCAGCAAAGCTGCCTCAGTATTGTTTTCGATTTCCACAGCTCTTTTAAAATCATCTATAGCTTTAACATTTAGATTCAGATACAGATAGAGTTTCCCTCTTTGCAAAAAATATTTGCCTTCATCCTGTCTTTTTATAAGCTCATTGTAAATGCTCACAGCCGAAGCAAAATCATTGGAATCCTGATATATCTCTGCAAGCAGTTCAAGATATTCCGTTTTTCTCGCCTCGTTCAAAGCTTTTTTTACATATATCTCTGCATTTTCAAAATCTTGAAAAATTTCATATGAAATTTTTGACATCTCATAATACAGCCTGTGTTTCTGGGAAGTATTTTTGTTTGAAACACCTCTCTTTAATACTTCCATAGCTTTTGCATAATCATCGGATCTTCTGTATATATTAGCCACTTTAAGATATATATAAGCGTCACCAGTCCTTTCCGCCAGATCAGTAAAGATACTAACAGCCTCAGCAATTTCTCCTGATTTAAGGAGCATCTCGCCTTTTAAAAATTCGTTATCAAATGTTTTTTCCGGTCCGGAAGCCGAATACAGATTCACAGAGGAACAACCGAAAATAAAAACACAAAAGCAAACAAATATTCTTCTTAAAAAATTCTTCATTTTTACAACCTATTGTAAACTTTTAATATGTCTGTCTATAAAATCTGTGGTAATATCACCTTCAATGAAGGAGTGATGCATCATAATTTTTTTATGTAACGGTATCGTTGTCTTAATACCTTCAATAATAAATTCATCCAGACTTCGCCTTGCCCTGTTGATAGCTTCAGTGCGATTTTTAGCAAATACAATCATCTTAGCAATCATGGAATCATAGTATGGGAGAACGATATAATCCTGGTATGAAGCAGAATCAACACGAACACCGAATCCACCCGGGGCATAAAAAGCCTCAATTTTTCCTGGTGACGGGGTAAAACTTACCGGATCCTCTGCATTTATTCTGCATTCTATGGCATGGCCAAGGATTTCAATATTTTCCTGTTTGATATCAAAAGGATAGCCTGCAGCTATTTTTAGCTGAAGCTGTACCAAATCAATACCGGTAATCATTTCGGTTACAGGATGTTCCACCTGTATGCGAGTATTCATCTCCATAAAGTAAAAATCACCATTTTTATCCACAAGGTACTCTATTGTCCCTGCATTTCTATATTTTAAACCCTTTACAGCCTTTACCGAAGCATCGCCCATTTTCTTCCTGAGTCTTTCCGTTAAAAAAGGGCTGGGACCTTCTTCTAAAAGCTTTTGATGGCGTCTCTGAATGGAACATTCCCTTTCATAAAAGTGCAGAGCTTCACCTTTTCCGTCACCAAAAACCTGTACCTCTATATGTCTGGGTTCTTCAATATACTTTTCAATATATACTTCATCATTGCCAAATGAGCTTTGAGCTTCATTTTTGGCCATATCTAAATTTTTCAGGAAGCTGGCTTCAGTGTGAGCAACACGCATCCCTTTGCCACCACCGCCGGCTGAAGCTTTAATGATAACGGGAAAACCGATTTTTCTCGCTATTTCCAAAGCCTCTTGCCTGTCAGCGACAGCGCCCTCGCTGCCAGGTACAACCGGCACACCCAAATCCATCATCGTTTTTTTAGCTGTGGCCTTATTCCCCATTAAAGAGATATGATCAGGAGAAGGACCTATAAAAGTAAATCCACAATCTTCACAAACTTTTGCAAAATTGGGATTTTCAGCCAAAAAACCGTAGCCAGGATGGATGGCATCCACATCAGCTATTTCGGCTGCAGAGATTATATTTTTTATATTAAGATAGCTATCAGCAGCAGAACTGGGACCGATACACACAGATTCATCAGCAAAAGCAACATGAAGAGACTCAATATCTGCATCCGAATATACAGCAACGGTTTCTATGCCAAGCTCTTTACATGCCCTGATAATTCTCAGTGCTATTTCGCCCCTGTTTGCTACAAGTACTTTTTCAAACATTAATTACTCCTCAAGATTACTATCAGCAAACTGTTGTCAGGAAATCTCACCTTGGTTCCACCAGAAAAATAGTCTCGCCATATTCCACCGGCTCTCCGTTTACTCCCAAAACTTTTAGTATCCTACAATCATATTCAGCTTCAATCTCATTCATAATTTTCATAGCTTCAATGATACAAAGGGTCTGCCCCTTTTTAACAACATCACCTTCTTTCACAAAAGGTTCTGCACCGGGGCTGGGAGCCTCATAAAAAGTACCTACTATGGGGGCTTTAACCTCAACACCTTCCAGTTTATCTTCCTTCTTTTCAACCGGTTTTTCTGAAATAGGTTCAGGCTTTGGTGCCTGCTGTACCGGTTGCTGGGTATATGTTTGCCCGGATGCATCTGATGTTAATGAAGCTCTATTCACATAAATCCTTTCCGTTTCACTTTCGTATTCAAACTCCGTCAGAGATGTTTTTTCAATAAATCTGATAAGTTCTTTTATTGCCTTCACATCCATATTTCACTCCTATTTACTTGTCTTTGTCCTTTCAATATAGCTGCCATCCCTTGTATCTATTTTTACAAAATCTCCTTCTGAAATAAAAAGCGGAACATTAATGCTGCCACCCGTTGATAATTTGGCAGGCTTTGAGCCACCTGTGACAGTGTCTCCTTTAAGCCCCGGCTCCGTTTCCACAACCTCCAGTTCAACAAAGTTAGGCAACTCCACACCAACAGGTTTTTGATTAAAAAGCTGCACTTCAACGTTCAGATTTTCAGGCATGAAATCAGCTAATTCTCCCAGATCATCCGCAGAGATACTGATCTGCTCAAAATTTTCATTATCCATAAAGTAATAATTCTCACCGTCATTGTACAAATATTGCATATTTTTTTCTTCGAAATCAGGCTCTTTTATTTTTTCATCCGACTTGAATGTCCTTTCTATAACATTACCGCTCAATAAACTTTTAAGTTTGGTCCGAACATTAGCTCCGCCCCTGCCCATCTTAACATGGAGATACTCCACAACAGAGTATGGTTCACCATCAATCTCAATTTTCTTTCCTTTCTTAAACTGATTTGGTGTCATCACCATTTCCCACCTCAACTGTATATTTTATAAACGTATTTATCTAACACACCGCTTAAAATTTCACAACCCGTTTCCGTTACCAAAACAGTATCCTCCAGCCTTATCCCAAAATTATCCGGGATGTATATTCCGGGCTCAACAGTAAGAACCATGCCTGGAGCAAGAACAGTATCATCTTTTTGCCTAAACGCTGGTTTTTCGTGAACATCTATACCAACACCATGTCCCAGTCCATGATTAAAATATTTACCGTAGCCTTTATCATCGATGTACTCTCTTGCCACAGAGTCAACATCACAGCACTTAACACCCGGTCGGACAGCATCGGTTGCCTTTTTCAGAGCTGAATAAACTATATCAATTATTTCCAGTACAAGCTTATTTTTTGAATTTAAAACAACACGTGTAATATCACTACAGTAGTTCTTTTTACAACCATAATCTATGATTACCGGTTCACCTTTTTTAATAACTTTTGACGAAGCCCGCCCATGTGGCAAACCAGAACGATCGCCAGAAGCTACCATTGTATCAAAGCTCGTTGAATCAGCTCCCAAAATTTTCATATTATATTCCAATTTAGCCGCCCAGATAACTTCCGGCAGATCATAACTTGCATCCTCTATCAAATCTGTAAATGCTTTTGCGGCTATTTGGTAAGACTCTTTTAACATATCAACTTCTTCATAACTCTTAATCTGCCTGAGAGATGAAAGAAGAGATTTCTTATCCACATTAACATTGCTCTTTTCACTAACAAAGATATAAAAGTCAAGGGGGGTATCCATACTCACCGTTACATTCTTTTTCTGACTTAAATAATCTGAAAAATAATCCCGATAAGAATCAACAATTACTATCTCAAATATACTGTTAACCTCATTTTTAGCCTGCGTCTCATATCTTCCGTCAGTTACAAAAATAAAATCACCAGAATCAAAAACGACATATCCCGTTGTTCCGGTAAAACCGGAAAGATAGTAGATATCACTTATGTTTGTTACAATATAAGTGAAAATACCATTATTGGAGAATAAATTCTCCACTTTCTCCAGATTGTCCATCAAACTCTCCTGATCAGTTTTAAGAATATTTATTTGCCAGATAATACAGAGCTGAAAGATATGAATGGATGCCAAGACCTGCAACCACACCGTCAGCTATATCCGCAAGAAATGATTTATGCCGGAAATGCTCTCTGGCAAAAATATTCGAAAGATGTACTTCCACAAAAGGTTTTTTTGCAGCAATAAGTGCATCCCTTATGGCAACACTGGTATGTGTATATGCTGCAGCATTAACAATAAAAGCACCCGCTTGAACATTTTTCTGAATATAATCCACTATTTTCCCCTCATAATTACTTTGAAAAAAATCAATATCTACATTTAATCTGTCCCCTTCTTTCAAAAGAGTTTTCTTTAAATTATCATACGTTATATCACCGTAGTGATTTTTTTCCCTGTTTCCCAGCAAGTTTATATTGGGGCCGCTAATAACGTTTATTTTCATTTAAATTTCCAGATCCTGTTTTAGTTTTGGCTCAATCACAGTAAGTGCATATTTAAGCTTACCTACAATAGCATTTTTTTCGAGTACAGCAACAACATAGTAATATTTATTTATCTTGTGCAAATAAAAAACATCATTGTCACACTCTATTATCATTCTGCCCATCTTGCCAGTCACAAGAAACGTCGTCACCTTATCAATATATTTTAAAATTGAGGAGAATTCGGCGGCTATTTCTTCAGATTTAAAGGAACTGTCTTTCACCTTCTCAACAATAAATCCATCTTTATCAAACAGGGCAAGGAGCTTTATACCTTCCACATAGTCAGCCACAAAACCAAAAATGTCCTTAAACATCTTTATCCTTTTTCACCTTACGGATATTATCAAGCCATTTCTCCAGCTTTTCCACTACCTCTTTTTTATCACCAGGTATTACCTGTTCACTATTTTCTGTATTATTATCTTTGGTAAAATCATCCACAGGTTGTTCATTTTCAGATTCTTTTTCAATAAAATCTGTGTCTTTCTTCCATTCTTCATCTTCTGATGCAGTTTTCTCCGCCTCACTCTCTACAGGTTCTTCTTCTGAACCCTCATCCTTTGAGTCCTTTTCCAACAAACCTTTTATATCGTCATCAGATACAAAACTGCTCTCTTCATCTGTATAACTCTGCTCATTTTTCCCTGTTTCCGCTACACTTTCATCGTTAGCTCCTTCAGCAAGGAGTTTGGAAATATCGTCATCTGAAACGAGTGAATCCCCTTCTTTAAAATCAGGCTCTTCATTTTTAGGCTGGTCATCGGGGATCTCCACTTCAAACCCTTCTTCTGACAGAGGCTCGCCCTGTTCATAGGCTTCTATTTCTTTAAGCTTTTTTTCCAGTATTTCTTCTGACCTGATATTGTCTCGAGCATATTCCCTGGCTTTTTCATATTCTTCTTTTTCAATAAGCTTATCAATCTCTTCGGCAACATAAAAAAGATCGTCCTCTTCCTCATGACCGCTTTCCCTGAACTCTTCTGCCAATTCGTCAGCAAGATCAGCCACATCTTCATCCGAATCAAGCTGAATCTCTTCTGTCTGTGGTTCATCTTCCGCCGGTTTAGCTTCTGTAGTCTCAGCCAATTCATTAACCAGCTCTCTTAGCTGGACATCTTCCGGAGAAATCATCAGCGCAGTGCGATAATGATTAATAGCTTTATCGATATTATCTTCGGCTCTGTATATATCACCAAGCAATTTATTAGCTTTATAATTATCCTTATTTATAGCAGCAACTTCTATCAAAAGTCCTTTAGCTTCATTTATCATTCCTTTGCCGAGGTAGGCCTGTGCAAGCACTGTCTTCGGCGCAACATAATCGGGGTTTGCATCAAGGCCTTTACTGCATATTTCTATAACTTCATCATACTTTCCCAGCTTAAGATATGCCAGCGCCAGGGGCATAAACACCTTAGAGCCAGGATCTTCTTCCAGTCTCTTTGAAAAATAATCAATATCTTTTAAATACTTATTTTTTACAGTCTCATCCATATATCCACCCAAAAAAAAACGTATTAACTGATTATACCCCCAGGAACTCGTCGTTGCAAATAATTATGCACACTCCGACCTGGCTAAGAAGAAAAAACAATTTTCTGCAGTTCTTCCGCTCTGATCTCGTTGCAAATTTCCCCTTTGCCGATTTCCTTTGCAAAAGCAATAGTCACACCTGTACCTGAAGCCTTTTTGTCGCTTTTTATACTTTCAGTAAACGTATTTGCTCTTTTGACACTATAAATTATTTCATAATTAAAGTTCAAGAGAATTTCTTTGAGCTCATCAGCAACCTTTGGCTCCGCAAGCCCTTTTTCAACAGCAAAGAGGGTTTCATAATACATGCCGATAGCAACAGCATAGCCATGTTTAATGCTGTGTAAACTGTCCGCTTCAACAGCGTGGCCCACCGTATGACCGAAATTAAGCAATTTCCTCAACCCTTTTTCCTTTTCATCCTGATTTACAATATCAGCTTTGATTTCACAGCATCTTTTAATAAGATCAGCCAGAAAAATTTTACCTTTCAATTCTTTCCTTTCTTTCAACTCATAAAACATATCTTTGTCAAATATAGCAGCATATTTAATAACTTCAGCAAAGCCGTTCATAACCTCTTCATGCTCAAGTGTTTCCAAAAAATCTATATCAATAAAAACACAGTCAGGTTGATAAAAAGCGCCAACCATATTTTTCACCCCTCCAAAGTTCACCCCTGTTTTCCCACCTACACTGCTGTCAACCATAGAAAGAAATGTTGTGGGTATATTCACAAAAGAAACCCCTCTCATATACATAGATGCAGCAAAACCAACTACATCTCCGGTAATCCCCCCACCAACAGCAACCACAGTATCATCTCTGTGCAGATTTTTGCTCTTTAGATAAGCAAGGATTTTTTTTATATAATCAATATCTTTATTTTTCTCTGAAGCATCATATATATAACAATCAGCATTTTTAAATAACTCAGTATATAAATTATAAACATTTGAATCAACGACAAAAACCGTTTTATCTGTTGATGCCATTTCTTGAATTTTATTCTTCACAAAGCCGTTGCCAATATAGATATTATAACTGTAATCTGTCTGTTTTTTTAGATTAACACGGACACTATGCATTCATTTCCTCTAAAATGTCATCAGCCGCCTCTTCAATACTCAAGTCGCTGGTATCCACAATAATATCACTTTTTATATAAAAATGTGCTCTTTCAAAAAGAAGTTTTTTAATCTCTCCCATCGGATCCTCAACATCAAGCAGCGGTCTCAGGTTTGAATCTTTGACCCGCTCGTAAACAACTTCCGGTGAAGCAAGTAAAGAAACGGTAATCCCGCTTTTTTTCATAACTTCAAAATTATTACTATCTAAAACAACCCCTCCACCGGTGGAAACAACAATATCTTTTTCCTTAGCAATTTCACCAATAACTTCTTTCTCGATTTTCCTGAAATAATCTTCACCTTTTTTTATAAATATATCAGAAATACTCATCCCTTCCTTTTGTTCTATTGCTTCATCCAAATCAACAAAACGTTTATCCAGCTTCTCAGCCAGTCTTTTCCCCACAGAAGTTTTACCGCTTCCCATAAATCCCAGAATATAAATATTTCCCATCAATTACCTCTCAGTATATAAATTTTGTTGTACAGCTTTTGTCCAAACATGTATTATTCCTTTTTTTGAGTGTACTTAGAATAACTTTTATCAGAATAAAGGTATTTCTGTAAATTTGCAACAAGAGGAGCTGCCATACTGCCCCCGGTACCTTTTTCGCCCATACTTCTCATATCGTCATAGCCAACCCATGCAATAACAACATACGGTTCCATAATTTCTGCAAACCATGCATCTCTGTAATTGTTGGTAGTTCCGGTTTTACCTGCGGTGTCTTTCATGAGACCGCTTTTATTTGCAGTACCAAAACGCACAACATCTTTCATACAATCAAGAATTATACCGGCACTTCTTTCTGAAACAATTTTTTTTTCTTTTTTTTGAATTTCTATTTGTTTCCCATTTTCAAAAATTTTACCAATAAAAGCAATTTCTCTTTTCACACCGTTATTGGCAAATACAGAGTAAGCCTTTGCCATTTCCAGCACACTAAAAGGAATAGCCCCAAGGGGCATGGAAAAATAAGGCTTGACAGATTCTAACCCAAAAGCCTTTGCAGTCAAAGCAATATTTTTCAATCCTGTTTTTACGGCAAGCTTCACAGTTGCGTTGTTAAGGGAATAGATAAGCCCGTTACGAACATATGTTTTACCCATGTAAAAGTCGTCATAATTTTTGGGTGAATAAATACCGGAAACAATCGAATAGTGTTCTTTTCTGTCAGCAATAAGATCATATGGTTTTACGCCATTCTCAAAAGCCGTAACATATACAAACGGTTTAAATATGGAACCTGTTTGGCGTTTCATGTATAACGGCCTTGAAAAAATATCCCGGTAATTGCCACTTTTTGTACCATAAATGCCTCTGACAACACCCTCTTTATAATCAATAACAACATATGCCGCATTCAGGTCTTTTTTTCTGGTCAGGATATACTCGTTAACTTTGCGTTGAAGCAATTTATTCAGCCGCTCATCATAACCTAAATACACTTCATAGTTATTTTCACGAACATTTATTAAATTATTTCTTAACTCATCTTTAACAGCTTCAACAAGTTTTTGATATTTTTTACTGCTGACAGTTTTATACTTTTTGAAATGCACGCCAGAATTTGCTGCATCTCTGTAAAATTCATCATTTATGATACCTTTCCTGTAAAGCTCCCATAAAATACTGTCTATTTCCGCCATTATTTCGGGAAACCCTTTTTCTTTTTCCTCCAGAATATTCAACATGGTAAAAATAAGAAACATTTGAGTTTTAAAATGCAGCTGGCTGAATTTTTTGCCGGTAAGATATTTAGCAAGACCACCTGCACCTGTCACATCAGCAGAATATTTAACACTATTAATAAGATAAAGGTACAGCTCTGCCACCGAATATTCTTCTGAGAGATATTTTTTAATTGCAACATTTAAGAAATATCTCTCAAGAGTGTTTAAATAAGCTAACAAAGCAGTTTCACACTGCGTTAACGATGATAATTTCGGGAAATAGTTTTTACGGTAATAATCCAAAATATCAAATTCTGAAAACTCCAATGCCTTGATATGCCTGTCGGTAATATCATCCCTGCTTAGTTCATCGATAAAACCGTATTTCTCCATGAAAATAAGTTTCCCATCATGAGTTAATATTTTCAGACTGCCTGTTTTCGAATTTTCATCATATTCAATTTGTTTAAGAGGTTTTGCTAAAGCGACATAATACAGACGTAAACTTTCATAGAGTAAAAGTGAACCGAGAGATAAAATACAAGAAATTGTTAAAAAAAATAAAAATTTAAGTTTCACATTTATCTTCTTCCATAAAACGTTTTAGTTTTCTTAAAGCGGAAGCTCTGTGACTTATTGAGTTTTTTTCATCAGAAGTGAGTTCCGCCATAGTTTTACCGTTTTCCAGAAGGAATAAAGGATCATAACCAAAACCGTTACTACCTCTGGGCTCGATATTGATAAATCCTTTGCATTCACCATGAAAAGTGCCAAGTATTTTTCCTTTGTTTGCCAAAGCGATAACACAGACAAATTTCGCTGTTCGGCGGGAAATTGACACACCCTCAAGTTCTCTAAGAAGTTTAATGTTATTATCTTCATCAGTAGCTCCGGTACCGGCATATCGTGCAGAATAAACACCCGGTTTTCCGCCAAGGTAGTCAACACATAAGCCGGAATCATCGGCAAGTACATAGCCTTCAACTTTATCAGAAAATGCCAGTGCTTTAATAACAGCATTTTCTTTGAAGGTCATCCCCGTTTCCTCAATATCATTTGCTGTATTTATCTCTTCATATACAGAACGAACTTCCACCGGAACCTCTTTAAGAATCCGGCTGATTTCCCTAATTTTATTTTTATTCTTTGACGCAACAAAAATATCAAACATCTTCTATAACCTCAATATTTTATCCTGTGCTGCGAAAATAACCTCCAGCCCTTTAAAGCCCAAATCTATCATTTCCGAAACCTTTTCCTTTTCAAAAGGCAATCCTTCCGCTGTGCCCTGAATCTCAATCAGCTTGCCACCTTTGGTACCCACAAGATTCAGATCCACCTGTGCGTTCGAGTCTTCTTCATAATTAAGATCCAGATATAATTCATTGTCCACTATTCCAAGGCTGACTGCAGCAACTGAGTCATTTATCGGATTTTCATCAATTTCTCCCTGTTCAATCATCCTTTTTACAGCCTTATTTAAAGCGATAAATGCTCCTGAAATAGCAGCAGTCCTTGTACCGCCATCGGCCTGAA
The DNA here is from genome assembly GCA_002338145.1 of Deferribacteraceae bacterium UBA1873. Classification (GTDB taxonomy): domain Bacteria; phylum Chrysiogenota; class Deferribacteres; order Deferribacterales; family Flexistipitaceae; genus Flexistipes. Next base: position 25,215 of record DDHP01000017.1, read on the forward strand.
TAACATCACAATCCAATATTATGCTTTTTTCTCCCAACAGCTCAAGATTTATAACTGAACGAAGACTTCTGCCTATAAGTCTGGAAATTTCATGTGTTCTGCCGCTCAGTTTCCCTTTGCTGGCTTCTCTTATATTCCTAAAATGTGTTGCGCGGGGTAACATAGCGTATTCAGCGGTAACCCATCCGGTACCTGAACCTTTGAGAAAAGGGGGAACATTCGCGTTTACAGTAGCATTGCAAATTACCTTTGTTTCTCCAAACTCAATCAAGACAGAGCCTTCAGGATATTTCACAAAATCATCCGTGATTTTTATCAGCCTCATTTCATCGTTCACTCTTTTATCTATTCTCATAAATCCTCCTTTGAATATTTTACACAAGTCAGAAAAGCGCGTCTTTAGCTTGTGTGACCGAACATTTAACGCATTATGTGCTCGGTCGAAAACCAAAAAGCACATTATACAGAGCTTTAATTATTTCAACAGCCTTCTTTCAAGCATCGATTGTAAACTGCGCCTGCCGTCAACAATCAGCATTATATAAAAATTATCTTTATACGTTTTATAAATTATTCTGTATGGCTTAAAAAATAACTCCCTAAAATCATTAACACCAATTTCTGATAATTCATTGGGGACTGTCCCCCTTTCAGGAAATTCTTCCAAACTTCTGATTATTCTTTCTATTTCTTTAATAACATACAAAGCATTTTCAGATGAATCATTATGTAAAATATATCTGTAAATCTCGTTTAAATCTTCCTCAGCATCATCAGTAAAATATACATTAAAATCCATTAAGCATTCTCATTGCTCTTATAAATTTTATCAAAAACGTCAGTAGATGGTTTAATTTTGTCTTCTTCAATTTGTTTATTCCCCAAAGCTAAAATTTTTAAAAGATTTAGAGTTTCCTGTGTCTGCTCATAGCTGTCTATATCCTGTAGCACAACTTTAGCTTCACCGTTTTGAGTAATTATTAATGGTTCTTTTTCTTTATTAATGTTTCTGATTATTTCCGATGCATGTGCTTTTAAATAACTCAAAGGTTTTATTTTCGATGATAATTTCATAGACACCTCACTTGACTTAAATATAGACTATATTTAAGTCTATTTCAACAATTTTATTGTAACCATTATTTCACCACTATTGGCATGAGGAGATTGCTTATTGGCGTCATTACGAGAAACTAAGTCCCGAAGTAATCTCATGTTCCGTAAGGAAGATTGCTTCACTCCGTTCGCAAGAATGCCTACGGATAGCACCAGTCCTTTAGACTGGTAAATATGTGTAACATTCTATTTATTCACCTAAAGGTGAATTCCAGACAGAAAAAAGAGGTCATTACGAGGAGCCGGAGGCGACATGGTAATCTCAAGTACGAGATTGCTTCCCAAGCACTTAAGGCGTTAAGTGCTCGGTCGCAATGACGGCTCAACCACATCATCTTTTTCAACATTGTCAACCTGTACCCCTGTTAAATCCGGCTTTAATGTATTTCAATAGCATCGGCCAAAGGCCGATAAATTTGCGGTACGCAATCTATTTACCAGCCTTCAGCTGGTGCTAGCCGGGCTGCTGTGCAGCATTTAACGGGGTGAACCTCTACCTTTACCTGAACTTCCCTACCTCACCATTTCTCCATTTCACGTCTTACGTCTCATGCTTCACTCATTACGCTTTACGCATATCGGATCACCTTTTCCCCTTGCCTCTTTTAAGTTTATTCTTATTCTGTATCTAATTTTTCAGAATATTTATCAGCTTTTTCAGCCAGCTCTTCAATAGTCATATCCTCAAAAAGGTTTTTTCGCCACTTCGTATAATCAAACTGTTCTCTTTTCATAAGAGTCAAAAATTTTTCTATCTCAAGGGAGTCTAACTTTTGTTTTAATGCTTCTATTCCTTCCTTTTTTATGGTTGCATCACTTTTCATTTTCATCCTCCAAAAAACTTATAAACTCTATAGGGTTCATAATATTTAATCCCGATATTAAATCCCTGTTTTTTAATATACCTTTGTCCACTGTTATAAAATATGCTGTTTTTGCCTCAATTGCACATGCTAAATGCAGTGAGTCTTTTTTACTAAAGTTTAGTTTGTTTATTTCAATTGCTTTATTAACTATTTTGGGGTTGCAGCTTACTATAAGCTCGGCTGATTTTCTCCATTCGAATATCTCTGTTTTTACTATATCATCTGGATTGGCGCTGTTCTCATAGTCCAGTATAAAAGACCATACAAGTAAAAATGCATTTTCTTTTATTAAGTATTGAATATGTAATTTAGCTTCAGTTTCCAGGTATATTCTCAACTGTGTTTGGTCGTCAAAAGGTCTGTTAAAACAGCAATTATCCAAATATATCAAAAAACTACTATTCATAATAATATTTTACTGTCTCACTGGTATTTTTTCAAGAAAGTTTTCTTTATGGATATAGAAAAAGAGAATGTATTCTTAAAAAATTATCTGTACCAATGAACTTCACTCCAGTGTTTACAGGGATTTTTCCAATGTTGTCAAACCAGCATATTTGCAATGACTTTTTGTGGTGCGTCATTACGAAGGACGAAGTCCTGAAGTAATCTCGAGTGCCGTATGGAAGATTGCTTCCCAAGCACTTAGGGCGTTAAGTGCT
>DDHP01000017.1:28168-30540 GCA_002338145.1 Deferribacteraceae bacterium UBA1873
GGTAAATACGTTTATCATTCTATATATTCGCCAGAGGCGAATATATATGCCATAGGCATCCTTGCGAAACCCTGTAGGGTTGTGTCAATCTCAAAATAATATAAAAAGAGAGATTGCTTCGTCGTTATCACTCCTCGCAATGACTTGTAATAGGTGCAAGTGCGAAACTTGAATTAAATACTTAATTTTTTGGAAAAAAGTATGCTATCCCGATGTCTTTTTCTCAGGCCACTATTTTCAGAATTTCACTGAAATTACCGGCTTGATAATGAGGTTTGGCCTCCTCATGAAACTTCCCGTAACCCCAGTTTGCAAAGACTGACTTTATACCTGCATTTTTACCGGCGGTAATGTCTGTATAATTATCACCGATTATAAATGTGGTCTCACAATTCAAATTCCCGCCGTTATAAAGCTTTTCTATAAGATGAATCATCTCCGAATCAGGTTTTGGGTTGCTTACTTTACATGCACCTATGATAAAATCAAAAAAATATTCTATCCCCGCAGCCTTAAGAATCCTTTCGCCAAACTCGGTAGGGGCGTTGGTGGCCACGGACATTTTCACACCCGTTTTTTTCAGAACCGCCAAGGTTTCAATCACTCCCTCAAACGGGACAACATTTTTAGTGCACTGCTGCCGGTAATGTTCTTCAAAAACTGCTCTGTCTTCAGGCAGATAGGAATCGGTATCATACAGCCTTTTAGCGAGCTCTTCCCTTTTATGATTTATTATCTCAAGAATTTCACTTTGTGTAAGAAGGGGCATACTTTTCAAACTTCTTACATAGTTTATGGAAGTCGTTATATCGTGCCTGGTATCAACCAGGGTTCCGTCCATATCAAAAATTAACAGTTTCTCAGCCATTTATACCCACTTTCACCGTTTCAGCATTTAAAATTTCTTTAACATCCGAAGAAGCGATTTTAACTAACAATCCTCTTTTGCCGCCGTTGATAAATATTTCATCAAGATTTAATATGGTTTCTTCCATAAAAACATTCAATCTCTTTTTTGTCCCGAAAGGTGAAGTCCCGCCAGTTAAATATCCGGTATGTTTGGTTACTTTATCAGGAGAGCAGGGCTGAACAGACTTTACTCTTAGAATTCTTGCCATATTTTTCAGGGAAACTTCTTTATCTCCATGCATTAATATAATAAAGGGATTGTTATTTTCGTCTTCCATAACCAGTGTTTTTATTACGACATGTTCACTCACATCCAATTCTCTGGCTGAAACCCTTGTCCCACCCTTCTCTTCGTATTTATAAAATCTCGGTTCAAAAGGAATACCGGAATTTTGGAGATATCTGACTGCAGGTGTTTTAGGAAGTTTTTGTTTTGCCATGAGATGAAAATTATTACAAATAATCAGCCAAGTCAAAGCTTTTCAAAAATGGACTTTAGTAATTTGTTTAGTAGTATATTTGTTATTGGTTAATTGGTGCATTGGCTGAGTGGTAGCGGGTGTTACTTAGCACTTAGCTCTTAAAACTTAGCTCTGAGGAATACTCATCACGGCATTTTAAAAGCTTTTTTCACAGCAGTATCGACATGGATAAGGGTGGTGTCGTATAGAGGGATATCGGTATCCTCCTGTCCGATAATCATCGGAATCTCGGTACATCCCAGGATTACGGCCTCTGAGCCGTTTTCACTCAGTCTTTTGATAATTTCCAGGATTTTCTCTTCAGCAGTATAATTCATTATCCCCTGGCAGAGCTCATCGTATATTATACTATGTACAGTTTTCCTTTCATCTTCATCGGGAATTATTATATCGATACCAAACTTTTCTCTGATTCTGTTTTTATAAAAATCCTGCTCCATTGTAAATTTTGTGCCCAGCAAACCGGCTTTTTTGACATTATTTCTGAGTAATTCTTCTGCCGTCGCGTCGACAATATGCAAAACGGGGATATCGATATTTTCTTCAACCTGTGTAACAACTTTATGCATTGTGTTTGTACATAAAAGCAGAAAATCAGCTCCGGCATTCTGAACACCTTTTGCAGCTTCGGATAATAATGCACCGGCTTTATTCCACTGTCCTGTATCCTGGAATTCCCTGATCTCGGCAAAATCAACACTGTACAGCACAATTTTTGCAGAATGAAGCCCGCCCAACTCTTTTTTGACGCCCTCATTTATAGCTTTGTAATAAGTTAATGTTGATTCCCAGCTCATACCGCCGAGCAGGCCGATTGTTTTCATGATTCACACCTTTTTATTTTATTATACCAGATTTTTTTGCTCTTTTTAAACAAATTAAGACCTTTGCACAACTATAAAAGGTCATCCCGAACTTGTTTCGGGATCTATGAATATCAACAAGTTACGAGACCCTGAACCAAGTTCAGGGTGACAACAA
>DDHP01000007.1:0-5249 GCA_002338145.1 Deferribacteraceae bacterium UBA1873
AAACTGTCATCTCGACCGGAGCGGAGTGGAGCGGAGAGAGCTCAGAGGCTATTTGACAAGAGATTCCTCGACTAAACTTCGTTCCGTTTTGTGTTATTTTTTAGCACTTAAGTAGTCAGTTTTAGACTATTTTCGACAATTTTTGAGAATTCGGAAATTATTGTAAATGCACAAAAAGTAGGACACGCCCGGGAGGACTCGAACCCCCAGCCTTCTGATCCGTAGTCAGACGCTCTATCCAGTTGAGCTACGGGCGCTTATTATGTGAAGGGGTTTATACGTTTTTTTTGGAGCGATGTCAATAGTTAAAAATATTTACTATAAATTTAAGGAAAAAAGATACTTGACATTTATTACAGAAATATATATTAAGCGTTGGATGTTTAAAATACGCTTGGATCCCTACGGGACCGAGACGGCTAAAATTTAGATTAAGTAACTGCTATTATAAATTCAAAGCCTTCCGGTCCGTCCGGAGGGCTTTTTTTGTATAAAGGGGGTTATTTTGAGCAAATACAATGAATTAAAAAAAATCACCGTTTCCCACTTAAAAAAAATGAAAAGTGATAACGAAAAAATATCATGTCTTACTGCATATGATTACACTGCGGGAAAAATTCTTGATGAAGCAGGGATTGATTTAATACTTGTAGGCGATTCCCTGGGAATGGTAATGAATGGATATGAAAATACTATTCCAGTGACATTGGATGAGATAATTTATCATACAAAAGCTGTTAAGAGAGGGATAAAGCGCTCTTTTCTTGTTGCCGATATGCCTTTCGGTACGTATCAGTCGGATATAAATGAAGCTGTAAATAATTGTATAAGGCTGATCAAGGAATCAGGCGCAGAAGCTGTTAAGCTGGAGGGTGGCAAGGAAATTGTTCCTCTTATTGAAAAGCTCACAGGAGCAGGGGTTAATGTCATGGGGCATTTAGGATTAATGCCTCAACACGTTCATATTATGGGTGGATATAAAATCCAAGGCAAAGAAGGTCCTGCAAAATTACTGGCAGAAGCAAAAGCTCTTGAAAATGCCGGTGTATTTTCAATAGTACTTGAAGGTGTCATAGACAGTACTGCTCTCGAAGTTACAAATAATATATCTGTTCCCACAATAGGTATAGGAGCCGGCAATGGATGTGACGGACAAATACTTGTATATCACGATGTTTTCGGGATGTTTGATGATTTTGTGCCTAAATTTGTAAAAAAATATGCTGACACCAAATCCGTGATCATGGAAGGAGCCAGAAATTATATTAATGAGGTTAAGTCCTCTGCATTTCCGGATAGTGAACATTCCTTTCAAATCAAAAAATGAAGATATTTAAGACAATAAATGAAACAAAAAACTTTTTGAGAGAACAGCGAAAATCGGGAAAATCAGTCGGACTTGTTCCTACAATGGGCTTTTTACATGAAGGGCACCTTTCGCTTGTCCGCAAATCTGTCAATGAAAACGATATTACTGTTGTCAGTATCTTTGTAAATCCTGCACAGTTTGGCCCTAATGAAGACTTTGACAGTTATCCAAGAAATTTTGACCGGGACACTGCTTTATTGAAAAAAAACGCTGTTGACTGTGTTTTTGCTCCGGAAGTTAGTGAAATGTATCCAAATAATTTTTCAACAAAAGTAACAGTTAATAAAATTACCGATTATCTGTGTGGAGCAAAACGGCCGGGGCATTTTGACGGTGTGGCTATTGTAGTAACAAAACTTTTAAACATTGTCGGGCCGGACAAAGCTTATTTTGGAATGAAAGATTATCAACAGCTGAAGGTAATTCAGCGTTTGGTAAAAGATCTCAATATGGATGTGGAAATAAAAGGAGGACCTATTGTCAGGGAAAATGACGGCCTTGCTATGAGCTCAAGAAATACTTATCTTACTCAAGCACAGCGAAAGTCGGCTTTGTCCCTTGTCAAATCATTTGATATTGTTCAGCGAATGCTGGATCAAGGAGAGCGCAGTGCAAAATCCTTAAAAGAAGCCGTTCACAACTACATCTCAGGATTTGAGCACACATCAATAGATTATGTGGAAATTGTGGACAAAGAGACTCTGGAACCTTTAGAAACAGTTAGCCAAAGTTTTTTGGTAGCACTTGCCGTATACGTGGGTAAAGCAAGATTAATAGATAATAAATTATTTGAGGTGAAACGATGTTAAGAGAAATGTTTAAATCCAAGATTCACAGAGCAACAGTGACAGATGCTGATTTGAATTATGAAGGAAGTATCACTATTGATAAGGATTTAATGGATGCCGCGGGTATCATGACGTATGAAAAAGTGGATGTTTACAATATTAATAATGGGGCAAGATTTGCCACCTATACAATTGACGGGAAAAGAGGAAGTGGCGAAATATGTTTAAACGGGGCGGCAGCCAGGCATGTGCAAAAAGGCGACCTTGTCATTATTGCTTCTTATGGCATGTATAGTGAAGAAGAGCTGGAAAATTATAAACCTGTTGTAATTCAGGTAGATGAGTTTAATAGACAACGTGCGGTAACATCTGTGTAAACGGGAGGGGGATTTTTCCCTCCCTAACAAGCTAATATTTTAAAATCTTATGCTTCGGTTTTATTTAAACAAATCGGTACTCAGATATCTTTCTCCGGTATCACAGACGATAAACACAATATTTTTATTCTCGAATTCATCAAGCTGAGCAAGCCTGTATGCTGCTGCAAAATTAGCACCACTGGAAATACCGGAAATTATCCCCTCTTTTTTGAACATCTTCCTGGAAAAATCGATAGCCTCTTCATTTCCCACCGTTTCCACTCTGTCAACCACTGACAAATCGAGATTTTTCGGAATAAATCCGGCTCCGATTCCCTGAATTTTATGCGGTGCCGGTGTGAAACTTTCATTATTGATATGCTTTGTTATGGCAGGACTTTCCGACGGCTCAACAGCCACAGATATCAGTGGGCGGGATAAGACTTTTTTCAGGAATCTGGAAACCCCAGTAACTGTGCCTCCTGTACCAACTCCTGCAACAAAAACATCCACTTCACCATTCAAATCACGGTAAATTTCCGGCCCGGTTGTTGCTTCATGAATTTTAGGGTTGGCTGGGTTGTCAAACTGACCCGGTATAAAAAACCTATCCGGGTTCTCTTTTGCCATCTCATCCACTTTGTCAATTGCACCTTTCATCCCCTTTTCCGCGGGGGTAAGTACAACTTCTGCCCCAAGCATCTGCATCATTGCTCTTCTTTCAATACTCATAGATTCCGGCATTGCAAGGGAAACCTTAAATCCCATGGATGCTCCCACCATTGCCAGAGCAATCCCCGTATTGCCGCTTGTGGGCTCGATAATCGTCATCCCTTCTTTTAACACGCCCCGTTCCACTGCATCTTTAAGCATAGAAAAAGCTATTCTGTCTTTAACAGAAAATCCCGGATTTCTGCTTTCCATCTTGGCAAACAATCTGCCCTTAAGGTCTTTGTTAAAATGGGACAGTTCAACTATCGGGGTTGCGCCTATACTGTTGTAATAATTTTTAAAAAAGTTTCTCATAATAAGCCTCCTGGCTGTTAGATATTATTTAAAGCCTGGTCAAGATCCTGCATTATATCATCAACATGCTCTATACCAACGGAAAGTCTTATAAAATCATCTGTTACTCCCGATTTTTCACGCTCTTCAGTACTGAGCTGCTGATGAGTAGTGCTTGCAGGGTGAATCACAAGCGTTTTCGCATCGCCTATATTTGCCAGATGAGATATCATCTTAACTGATTCTATAAATTTAGCTCCGGCTTCAAAGCCGCCCTTGACACCAAAACCTATTATTCCGCCGTAATTACCTTTCAGCAGTTTTTTAGCCGTTTCATGATTCCTGTGAGATTTAAGTCCCGGATAATTCACCCAACTAACCTTCGGATGTTTCTCAAGAAATTCCGCAATCTTTTGCGCATTCTCACAGTGCTGTTTAATTCTGAGAGGAAGAGTTTCCAGCCCCTCGATTATCATGAACGCATTAAAAGGCGATATACACGCCCCCATATCCCTCAGGAGCTGGAGCCTCATTTTGAGAATAAATGCAATTCCTCTAACAACGGCATTTTCATGGTTTCCGAAGGTTTCCCAGTACTTAACCCCATGATAAGAAGGGTCAGGTTCTGTGAGACCGGGAAACTTACCGTTGTCCCAGCTAAAATCTCCCTTTTCCACAACAGCACCGCCGACACTCGTTCCGTTACCGGAAGTATACTTGGTAAGGGAATAAACAACGATATCCGCTCCATAATTAAATGGATTAAAAATATACGGCGTTACAGTGTTGTCGATAATCAGCGGGACACCAAGATTATGCGCATATTCGGCAATTTTGGGGATATCGTCAACATTGTTGCCGGGATTGCCTATGGACTCTGTATAGAATGCTTTCGTATTCTCATCGGCGGCATTTTTAAAATTATCCGGATCGGAAGGGTCCACAAATCTCACTTCAATTCCCATTTTCTTAAGCGTGTATCTAAACAGCGTTGTAGTGCCTCCATAGAGGTAAGTGGAGCTGACGATATTGTCACCAGCCGAAGCAATGTTCAAGACACTGTAGGTGATTGCTGCCTGACCGGAGGAAACCGCCAGAGCCCCTGTCCCTCCGTGTAACGCAGCGAGTCTCTTTTCCAGTACATCCTGTGTCGGGTTCATAATTCGTGAATAAATATTTCCGAACTCTTTCAGGTCGAAAAGATTGGCAGCATGCTCAACAGAGTTGAACACATAAGATGTGGTCTGATAAATTGGCACAGCCCTTGCCCCTGTGGAATCGGGCTCGTACCCGTGATGCAAAAGTAAACTTTCAACATTTTTCATAGTATCCTCCATAAAATTTTCATATCAACAGTCGGTAGACTGAATATATATGTTATGTAACCAACAAAATCCCTGTTTATTAATATCAGCTATTAGCATTGCAAATAAACTGCGAAATTGCAACATCCAACTTAGGTACATGATACAAGTTTTTTTGACATTGTCAATAAAAAACATGATTTTTATGATATTATTTGAGATGTTATAACAGAAAGATTTTATTGCGATTCTGGCAAGCAAAAACGCAAAAATATTATTATATAAAAGCCCCGGTTTTGCAGGGTATATTATGTGGTTTGGAAAATAGACCTTTAAACATCGATCGAAACGATAATCGTATCATCTCGACCGGAACGGAGTGGAGTCGAGAGATCTCAGAGGCTATTTAACAAGAGATTCCTCG
>DDHP01000007.1:5541-10832 GCA_002338145.1 Deferribacteraceae bacterium UBA1873
GAGAGATCTCAGACCCTGTTTGAGATCGCTGTGGGCTACCGCCCTCGCGATGACGCGGCTAAACTGCCTGGAATTTGCCTTTAGGTGAGTAAATATGTTGTTTAATATCCAATTTAGCAACTTTAGTTGCTGCTACAGGATGACTAAATATAGTTGAGCAAAGGTCTCTTTTTCAAAGAGGAAAAATAACAAAGGGAGAGCAGAATTCCCTCAAGAAATCTTCTCTCCCTCAAATCCTTAGGATATTCAAACTATTCTTTTAATTAAAATGCCGGAACTACAGCACCTTTATATTTATTTAAGATAAAGTCTTTTACTTTTTTAGACTGAATAATCTTTTTAAGTGTCTTAATTTTTTCACTGCCTTCATCACCTTTTTGGACTGCAATAACATTTACATAAGGAGAATCACTACCCTCCATTATTATTGCATCCTCTAATGGGTTCAAATCTGCTTCTAAAGCATAATTTGTGTTAATAACTGCTGCCGCAACATCCGGAAGTACTCTCGGCAGTTGAGCGGCTTCTAATTCTTTAAATTTTAAGTTTTTGGGATTTTTTGCAATATCCATTGGTGTTGCGTTTAGGTTTGTCGGATCATCTAAGGTTATTACTCCGTTATTATGCAGTAAAATTAATGCTCTGCCTTCATTAGACGGATCATTTGGTATTGCAATTGAAGCTCCTTCAGGGATTTCATCTAAACTTTTATATTTATTAGAATAAAGTCCAATTGGCTCAACATGAACTTTAATTGCAGACACTAAATTTAAACCCCTGTCTTCATTAAACTGTTTTAAATATGGAACATGCTGAAAGAAATTTGCATCAATACTGCCGTCATTTAAAGCAATATTTGGAGTCACATAATCGGTAAATTCAACTATTTTCAGCTTTATTCCTTCTTTCGCAAGGTCATCTTTGATAAAATTTAAAATTTCAGAATGAGGCACCGGAGTTGCTCCAATGCTTAACTTCTCATCCTGCGCCTGTACTGTCCCCACAAATACAATGGTTAAAACAGCTAATAACACAATCGTTCTCTTTAACATAACTACCTCTCCTTTTCTGATTTTTATTAAATTATTTCTGACTATGTATATTCATGTCAGAAAAATCTTTAACTTACAATTAGCAGTTTTATCTTACATAATTTTAAATATTTTAATAGTAAATATTTAAATGTTTAAGCTCTGTGGTCAAAAAAAGAAGCAATTTTGTTTCCTAAAAACTGAAACGCCTGCACCATCAAAACTAATATAACAATAGTCTCGAGCATAACTCCCAGCTGAAAGCGCTGATACCCGTAGCGGATTGCGATATCGCCGAGGCCACCTCCTCCGATAGCACCTGCCATAGCAGAATAACTGACCAGATTAATTGCAGTGAGGGTTAAACCTAAAATAATTGCCGGCAGCGATTCCGGCAGTAAAACCTTAAATACTATCTGCAGGGGGCTGGCTCCCATTGACTGTGCAGATTCAATAACTCCATGATCAATTTCTAAAATTGCATTGTCAGTAACTCTACCCATGAAGGGAATTGCAGCCAGCGAAAGCGGCACAACAGCTGCATTGGTACCAATCGAGGTTCCGACAATCATTCTGGTGAATGGAATTACTGCTACCATTAAAATAATGAAGGGAATAGAGCGGCCAATATTGATAATTACATCCAGTATGTAATTTAAACTTTTATTTGGCAGAATATGGTTCTGACGGGTAATAGTTGTCAGAACCCCCAGTGGAATCCCACCGACAATTGCAAAAAAGAGGGACATTACCACCATATATAATGTTTCCAGAGAACCGCTGATCATCAAATCATTATAACGGGCCAGCTTTTCTACTAAATCAAACATTGCTCAACACCTCCACTCTGAGGCCTTGATTATGAAGGTAATCAATACTCGCCTTAATGTTTACCGGTTGTCCTTCTAAGTCTAAAACCAGGGTACCAAAGGGTACTCCCTGAAGTTCATCAATATTGCCGTATAATATATTGGCATTAACAGAATAATGTCTTACCAGATAAGAGATAAAAGGCTCATGAGTTTTTTCGCCAACAAAGGAAATGCGGATTAATTCTCCAGGGCGCTCTGCCTTAATATACTTTATTATTCTTTCCGGCAGATTGAAATCGATTACCGAATTTATAAACTTTTTGGTCAGATTTTTTTGCGGACTGGAAAAGATATCAATAATTGAACCTTCTTCTATTATTTTCCCGTTTTCTAAAACAGCAACCCTATCACAGATATCTTTGATAACTTCCATTTCATGGGTGATTAAGATAATAGTCAAATTCATTTTGTCTCTAATTCTGCCCAGCAATTCCAGTACAGACTTTGTGCTTTCCGGGTCTAAAGAAGAAGTTGCCTCATCAGAAAGCAGTAAATCAGGATCATTCGCCAAGGCTCTGGCTATACCTACCCGCTGTTTTTGACCACCAGAAAGCTGGGATGGATAATGATAGGCTCTGTCAGACAGCCCCACTAAATCTATTAATTCTTTAGCTTTTCTACGTCTTTCTTTCTTTTTAACTCCAGCAATTTCTAATGGAAAAGCAACATTTCCCAGTACAGTACGCGAAGATAAAAGATTGAAATGCTGAAAAATCATTCCGATTTTTTGCCGTGCCTCCCGTAAATTCTGGGAGCTTAATTCAGTCAAATTTGTGCCATTGATATTAATTGTTCCCGAAGTGGGCATTTCCAGTAAATTAAGCATTCGAATCAAAGTACTTTTACCGGCTCCACTTGGACCGATTATTCCAAATATTTCACCATCATTTACTTTAAGGTTAAGGCCATTAATAGCTTCTACCTTGCCTTGTGATGCATGATAATGTTTTGTTAAATTCTCAATTTTAATCAATAGTTATCACCCTCTAACATTACTAAAACTGCTCTTTTAAGCAGAAAGCAGTATAATTTAAAAAATCCGCCCAAAAGGTTTACTATAGCATCTCATCTATCATTCCCATAAGGAAATACTAAAATTAGCACCTTGCTGGGGACTTTAAGTAGATCAAAGGGCAACCCCTCCACCGCTCTTGATGATTTTTATTTTTTTGAACTAAAAGTTAATCACTCAACTTTAAAGATGTCAAGGATTATTTTTTTTGGCGCCTTTCCTTTTAAAAAAGTAGAGCTTCAAAAATAAATTATTTGAATTTATTTGATTTTTATAATATATATGCTTTTAACTGAATATACACTATTTGTATCTAATTTGAAAAATATATTTTTAGTTGTATAAAAAATAATGTGTACTATTTTATTAGAAACTGGGTAACACTTTTTGGTAAATGTAGGTTATTTTGGTTAGCGGGCAGTTTAGCAATAACCTAACATTATTAAAGATTTGTAATGAACAATAATTGTTATAAAGCGGTTCGGTTTCGCCTGCCAACTTTTGAGTTAGTTTTTTTTTTCTGGAGATGCAAATCAAAACCACAAAATTATTTATAAAATCTGCCCAAAATTTTAGATATCTGTTTATATTGAAATAATTATTGTTTTCAGGAGTTGTTGTTATGAATGAGTCTGCTTTAACTAAATCTGAAATAAAAAGGCGCAGAACATTTGCCATTATCTCACATCCGGATGCGGGTAAAACCACTTTGACGGAAAAGCTGTTGTTGTATGGCGGTGCACTGGATTTAGCCGGTTCTGTTACAGCCAAGAAAAAACAAAGGGAAACTTCTTCCGACTGGATGGAATTGGAAAAGAAACGTGGAATTTCTGTTTCTTCCACAGTTTTGCAGTTTGAATACAACGGTTATCGTTTTAATTTGCTGGATACACCGGGTCACAAAGATTTTTCTGAGGACACTTATAGGGTGCTTATGGCTGTTGATGCCGTTATTATGGTCATTGATGCAGGTAAGGGTATAGAGCCGCAGACATTAAAACTCTTCGAAGTTTGTCGTCAGCGCGGTGTGCCTATCTTTACTTTTATGAATAAAATGGACCGTCCGGCAATGTCTCCTCTGGAATTAATTGATCAGTTGGAAAGTGTATTAAATATACATGCATATCCGGTAAACTGGCCTTTGGAAAGCGGACCGTTTTTCAAGGGAGTATATGATCGTATGAAAAGTGAGGTGCATTTGTTTGAAAAGACTCCCGGGGGAGCATACAAAGCTCCGGTAGCTGTTAAAAATTTGTACGACGAACAGGTTAAAAATGTTATTTCAAAAGATGCTTATTCAGAAATTCTGGAAGAACTGGAAATGTTGGATATTGCACATGAAGGCTTTGATATTGAGGCAGTTCATAAAGGTCAGATGACACCTGTATTTTTTGGCAGTGCCACAAATAATTTTGGAATAGAATTGTTTCTGGAGAGTTTTTTAAACTTTTCTCAGCCGCCGGTTCCCCGAAAAGCTGGTGATAAAACTATTCCTTTGGAAGGGCCTTTTTTTTCCGGGTTTGTTTTCAAAATTCAAACAAATATGAACCCTAAGCATCGTGACAGAATGGTATTTATCCGGGTTTGTTCCGGGAAATTTGAGAGAGATATGATGGTAACAAATGCCCGAACCGGAAAGAATATCCGTCTTTCCAACACACACAATCTTTTCGGGCAACAAAGAGAAACAATGGATGAGGCATATGCGGGGGATATTGTCAGTTGTATTACAAATGCAGATTTTCGGATAGGTGATACGGTAAGTACCGGAAAAGGTGTTGTGTTTAATGAAATTCCCCGATTTGCTCCGGAGTGTTTCGCTTACCTGACAAATCATACAACTTCCACTCAAAAGGCATTCCGCAAAGGGCTGGATCATCTTTTGGCTGAGGATATTGTCCAGTTTTTTCATTTGGCGGATGAATACAGTGTTGTTCCCTTATTGGGAGCAGTTGGATCGTTACAGTTTGATGTTTTGCAATACCGAATGAAAAGTGAGTACGGAGTAGAAACAAGACTTGATATAAAGCCGTGGACAGTTCTCCGTTGGGTGGATCCTTCAGTTTCTGAAGAAACAGTGAAAAAAATAATATCATATGATTCGGTTTGTGGAAAAGATGACTGTGGCAGGCTTGTTATTTTATTTAACAATGATTGGTCATTGCAGTATTTTACCCGGAAAAACAGCGATATTGTACTTCATAGCTCACCTGTTTTGGCATCTAAATCTTATGTTTAATAACGACTACTCAATTTTGCCGATAAACCAAAGATTATTTAACAGGGTGGTAAGTACTAAGTCCTAAGTGAGGGAGTGAAGTAGTGAAGTGGAGAGATCTCTACCGCTATTTGACAAAGAGACCTCTCCGCTTCGGT
>DDHP01000007.1:11123-12291 GCA_002338145.1 Deferribacteraceae bacterium UBA1873
AGACCTCTAAATTCAGGTTGCCCATGTTAAATTTATCTCCGATGGGCTGCCTTTGGCAGCTGCCTGTAACAGGGCGAAGAATAGAAGGGGACACCCATAACAATTTTTTTGTCAAGTAGCTATTCCTCATAATAAATACTAACAGAAATCTTTAGCTTTTTAAGATAGTTAAGTGAATTTCGTCAATTAAGTTTCAATCGGTCTGAGATTTTTTACTTCAGCATCTGTTAAAACCCGTGATACTGTTATAAATCTAAACCCTATTGAAATTTCAAGTGAAAAACCTGAGCCTCTACCCTCAGTAGCATCGAGGGTAAGATGCATATTTTTATAATACTCAAATTGATCTGAAGACATATAAAATTTGCACCCATGAATTTCACCCAGACATACATCATTAGAACCAATTAAAAATTCATCCTTTTTAAAACACATAGGAACTGAACCATCGCAACAGCCTCCGCTTTGATGAAAAATCAATTCACCATGCGCTCTTTTTAATTTATCTAAAACCTTTTTGGCACTATCTGTTACTGATACTCTTTCCACATACATTTAAATTCCTCTTCCAAAAGTTAACACCAATTTTTTAAAAGGCAGCCAAGAGTTCTGACTGCCTATGTTAAAAATTTATTCGCCTAAAAAAGTCCCATTGGACTTTTGTCATAGGAAACTAAAATATTTTTTGTATTTCGATAATGTTCTAACATCATTTTATGAGTTTCTCTTCCTATACCGGACTTTTTATACCCACCGAAAGAAGCGTGAGCAGGATAAGCATGGTAGCAATTACACCATATACGACCAGCTTGAATGCCCCGAGAAAACTTCTGCATCTGGTGGACGTCTCTAGTCCATACACCGGCACCCAAACCATAAAGAGTATCATTAGCAATTTCCATAGCTTCCTTTTCATCTTTAAAAGTTGTTACACTTAATACAGGACCAAAAATTTCCTCCTGGAAAATACGCATCTTATTATTTCCTTTAAAGACTGTAGGCTGAATATAAAATCCATCAGGATATTTGCTGCTTTTATAGGCTTTGCCACCTATTAAAACTTCAGCACCTTCCTGTCTGCCGATATCAATATAATTTATTATTTTTTCAAACTGCTCTTGAGAAACTTGTGCTCCAATCATATTCTCAGGGTCTAAAGGATCGCCGA
>DDHP01000073.1 GCA_002338145.1 Deferribacteraceae bacterium UBA1873
TGTCATCTCGACCGAAACGGAGTGGAGTGGAGAGATCTCTTTTGCTTAATGCTATATGCTAAATAAATATGCAATTATGCTTAAAATATATTGAAAAAAAACCAGTTAGATAGTACAAAGTTTGGTGAAGTTGACTTAAAAAATTAAGATAGAGAGGGTTTTTATGCCTGAGAACAGATTGATTTTAGATGTGCTGGAAGGGAAATCTCACGAAAGAACCCCTGTGTGGCTTATGCGTCAAGCCGGACGCTATATGCCTGAATACAGAGAGATAAGGGAGAAAGTTTCTTTTTTGGAGCTTTGCAAAACTCCCGAATTGGCTTGTGAGGTTACTTTACAACCTCTTAAAGCTTTTGGCCTGGACGCGGCTATCCTTTTTTCGGACATATTGGTACCTATTGAGCCTATGGGTGTTGAGCTTGCTTTTAACCCTGCACCGGTGATTGCAAATCCTGTTAGAAACGAGAGTGATATAAATAAGTTAAAAACAGTAGATCCGTATGATCAGCTTCCGTTTGTGCTGGAAGCTGTAAAACGTATAAAAAAGAATATCAATGTCCCTCTTATAGGTTTTTCTGGTGCCCCTTTTACTTTGGCATGCTATATGGTCGAAGGTGGCGGATCCAAAAACTTTTTAAAAGTTAAGACACTAATGCATAAAAACCGTGATGCTTTCAACAGGCTAATGGAAAAAATTACTGAAAGCACGTTTAAGTATTTGCAGGCGCAGATAGACAACGGTTGTGATATAGTGCAGATTTTTGATACCTGGGCGGGTATTCTATCTCCTTCTGACTATAAAACATTTATTTTGCCTCATGTTGACAGATTAACAAAGAAATTAAAAGGAGCTCATGTAATCTATTTTGCCAAAGACAGTGCCACCTTTTATTCTGATATAAAAAACCTTAGCTGTTCCGGTCTTGGTGTGGATTGGAAAATATCTCTTTGTGATGCAGCAGAGCTTTTGGATAATAAATTTGTTCTTCAGGGAAATCTTGATCCTGCACTACTTTTTACAGATCAAAAGGTTATAGCTGGTGAAGTCGACAGGATACTCAAAGAGGCAGAATCTGTGAAAGGACATATATTTAACCTGGGGCATGGGATTCTACCCGGCACACCGGTGGAGAATGTAAGATTTTTAGTGGAGTATGTAAGAGAGAAGAGCAGCAAATGAAAGATCTTTTATTTGTAATGTATATGGGCGGGCCGGATAGTCTGGATGCGATTCGTCCCTTTTTGTTTAACTTGTTTACTGACAGGGATATTATAAATTTCAAAATAGGCGAACTTCCTCAGCGGTTACTTGCAAATATAATTTCCAAATCCAGAAGTAAAAAAGTAATACCTGATTATGAGAAAATGGGGGGTAAATCTCCCCAGTTGGATTATCTACGCTCACTCTTGAGAAAGGTTGAGCATATATACACAGAAGATTATGGCGGAAAACTGGATACCAGAATAGGTATGTGTTATTATCATCCTTTTATCGAAGATACTTTTGCTGACATTGATCCGGAAGAATATAAGAATATCTATGTTACTACAATGTATCCACAGTATTCATATACTACAAGCGGCGCTTGCTTCAAACGTTTTTACAACTGTCTGAGAATGAGACCCATTAAACATTTTGAAACTATTAATTTCTGGCATCTCAACAGACGTTATAATGAATGCTTAATTTTTAGAATAAGAAACGCTGCCGAGACCTTAGGGACGCACTTAAAAAATATACATCTATTTTTTTCTGCTCATTCACTTCCTGAATATACACAAGCTGAAGGCGATTATTATGTGTATCAGATAAAAGAACAGGTGGATTATCTTGTAAAAGCTGTATCGCCTGCAGGATATTCCCTTGGATTTCAGAGTCGCACCGGTCCGATGAAATGGTTGGGACCTGAAACCAGGGATGAACTTAACAATATTGCTGAAAAAGGGGTGGACAATATAGTGGTGGTACCGATATCTTTTGTTTCCGATCATATTGAAACCCTTATTGAGCTTGATGAACAGTATATTTCGGCATTAAAAACAAAAGGTGTTAATATTGTTCGTATTGAGAGCCTCAATGACGGGGATGATTTTGCCAAGGCTTTTGTGGATATTATCAGAAATGGGGGTTAGATGGAAAAAGTCAAAACTTTTCTCAGTATGATAAAGATTGAACATTCACTTTTTGCTTTGCCTTTTGCTTTTACTGGGGCTGTTTTGGCTGCGGAAGGTTTACCTTCACTGGGTAAAATCTTTTGGATAATAGTTGCAATGGTTGGCGCAAGATCATTTGCTATGGGGATAAACCGGATTGTGGACGCAGAAATTGATGCTAAAAATCCCAGAACTGCTTCAAGAGAGATCCCTTCCGGCAAAATATCCAAATCTGCTGCAGTCTTATATGTTGTGGTTGCATTAATTGTTTATGAGTTTGCCACTTTTATGTTGAATACGCTGAGTTTTATTTTATCACCAATACCTGTTATTGTGTTTATACTTTATTCATACTCCAAAAGATTTACTTCTTTTTGCCACATAATTCTCGGAATAGCTCTGGGGCTTGCACCTGTGGGAGCCTGGGTTGCAGTTGAAGGAACGGTGAATTTAGGAATTACGATGGTGGGTGTCGCTGTTATTTTTTGGGCGGCAGGATTTGATATTATATATGCACTTCAGGACATTGAATTTGACAGGGAAAATAATCTTTTTTCCATTCCCGCTCTTCTGGGAATCAGAAATTCATTGGTGCTTTCAAGATGTTTTCATTTAATTACTTTTATAATTTTTTTATATGTAAAGTTTTATTTCGATCTTGGTTTGATATATTTAAGTGGGGTTATTCTTTCGGGGCTGTTTATGTTGTATGAGCATTCTCTTATTAAAGCTGATGACTTGAAAAATGTTAATATGGCTTTTTTCAACCTTAATGCTTATATTAGTATGACTATTTTTGTTTTCGTCTTTTTTGATATAGTCCTCAGGAGGGTATTTTGAAGAACATATTCTTGGGGATCACCGGCGCCAGCGGGGCGGTTTATGCTATACGCCTGCTTGAAGAACTTAATAAAAGGGACTTTAATGTCAGCCTTACTGTTACAGATGATGGTTTAATTAACATAAATCTTGAATTGTCAGCATCTTACAGTTCATCTGAGGATTTTGTAAATGACTTCGGTTTTACAAATGTAACACTTTATCACTATAGAGATTTTGCTGCACCTGTGAGCAGTGGATCCAACACGGCAGATTTATGTTTGGTTGCCCCGGCATCCATGGGTTGTGTGGGCAGAATTGCTTCCGGAATAAGTTCCAATCTGGTGGAAAGATGTGCTGACGTTGTTTTGAAGGAAAACAAAAAACTTTTGCTGTTGGTGCGAGAAGCCCCCTACAATTCCATTCATTTGAGGAACATGCTTTATCTTTCAGAAATAGGTGTTACTATTATGCCGGCTTCTCCTGCATTTTATTATAATCCGTCAAATATTGACGATATGATTAACTTTATTGTGGGCAAAATATTTGATATAATGGGAATAGAGCACAATTTGTTTAAAAGATGGACTTAAGGGGGGTATATGAAAGTTGTATGTCATAGTTGCAATGTGGATTTTGAGAATAAAAACAAAAATAAGTTTATTTGTCCTTCCTGCGGACAATCTTATAATATTAAGGAAATCCCTGATATTTTTAATATCAAGTTGCTAAACGGTGTTCTTATAAAGGATGTTTCCTTTAATGAAGTAAAGACAGGAATAAAAACTGGGAAATTTTTAAAGGTGGATTATATCTCTGCAGAGAATATGCCGTGGATGAAAATTGTTGATTCGCCGCTGGGAGAATATGTTCCGGCTTCAACAGTTGCCGCCCCTGTTAAATCAGGCTCTTCAAAATCATGGGTTGTTCTTTTTGTGTTTTCCTTTATTGTGAATATTGTGCTTCTGGGCTTCTTGTATCTGCAGAAATTAAAAATAGATGATTTAATACAAAATTAAGGAGGAAACGATGAAAAATTATGATAATAAGGAGTGGTTTAAAAGCACTTTTGAAAAGAGCAAAAAAGAGGTTAAAAAATTTACGAGAACAGGTAAACTTCGTATAGAGATTGCCAGTTTGAAAAAAAAGGCTGATGACAGGTATACATCTTTGGGTAAGCGGACTTATCAGCTAATTAAAGATGGTGAGATTGGACATAAATTTTTGGATGATGAATATAACGATATTCTTGATCTTGAAAAAAAGATATCTGATCTTGAAAACGAAATCGAAGAACTGAAAAAACTTCGGGAAGATGATGACTATGCAGTTGAAAACAATTATATCAAAACAGATTACACAGTAGAGCCAAATAGCTCTGGTATGGATGACAATGAAACGAAAAAACAAAAAGAGAGCAATGAGTAGTTATGATGACAGGTAAAGAAGAGCAGATATTTGAGAAAGTCAAAGATATTCCGCCTATGCCGCAGGTGGCTTCTAAAGTGATTAATATACTGGAAAACCCTGATTTTAGCTTTGCCGAACTTGTCAGGGTTATTTCCAAAGATCCCAGTGTTACGGCAAGTATTCTTAAGATGGCTAATTCTGCATTGTTTGCGCCTAAAAATGATATTACCAATTTGACTCAGGCTATATCATTTCTTGGGGTGAAAAATGTAAAAAACCTTGTTATTACACTTTCTACCAAATCACTTTTTACCGGAAGTAATACCCCGTTTTTTGATAATAAAATCTGGGAACACTCTGTGGCAACGGCAATAATCTCCAGGATTGTTGTTTTGAATATTGATAAAAAAAAAGCTGAAGAAGCTTTCCTGGTGGGATTAATGCATGATTTGGGACAAATTATTATGTTGAAAAGTATGCCGGAATACGAGAATTTGCTGGCTGATGCTTTTAATGAAAATCTTTCAATTTATGATTTGGAATCAGAAAGGATGGGGTTTACACATTCGGATGTGGGCGCTTATTTAATGAAAAAATGGAATCTTCCACCCCTATATGAAAACAGCATAGCTTACCACCACAAACCGGCCAATGCTGATAACGATTTCCTTGCTAAAATTGTTTGTTATGCCAATAATTTTACAAAAATAAACAATATCGGTGTAACAAGAAATATTGACAAATGTTATTATCAAAAAATGCTTGAAATTGATGAAGAAACACTGAGTGAATGTGAAAACTTTTTCTTTGAAATTTTTGAAAATGAGAAGGAGATATTTAATTTATGAGGTATTTTCTATTTGTTTTCGTTGTGGTTTCTGTTACCGCATGTTACTTTAGTTTCGGTTTTAAAACGGATTTGTCATTAAAAAATAAATATGACCATACTCAAAAGGCCGAAAATGTAAATTTCTTTTATAACGTGAGTAAAAACGGTGATTTATCTACCGTAGATATGACTGTTAAAAATACGTCAAATATGTATATGGCAAATCTGGTTGTGTATGTTGATACAAAAAAGATGCAGGACTATTTTTATGTTGGGAATTTAAAACATTTGAGTAGCAAGAAAGTCAAGTTTCAAGTTCCAGCTGATGCTAAACAGGTTAAGCTGAGATACAGATATTCTTTATTATCAGAGGACAGTTTCCTTAATCCGTCTGAAAAAATCCCGGAAGATTACTCCCAGGAGAGCTCTGTGATACTTTTTTTGAAGTAATGTTCAAAATCTAAGACCTTTTATAAGCATTTTTTCCATCCAAAGTT
>DDHP01000039.1:0-589 GCA_002338145.1 Deferribacteraceae bacterium UBA1873
AAACATTTTGGTATAAGCAGAGCTCCGGTAAGAGAAGCATTGCGGGAACTTATCACAGAAGGTATTTTGCAGTACAGACCCCAAGTGGGGTATTTCGTTACTGCAATTACGAAAGAACAGGTTCTTGATACATACGAAACCCGAGGGCTTCTTGAAGGTTATGCCATAAGGACTGCATTGGATAAATTTACTGAGAAGGATTTTGAAAAACTAAATGTTCTCATTAATGAGATGGAATATTTTGCTTTTCAGGGGGAACATATTAAATTTATAGAGTCTGGTGGTAAATTTCATGAATATATGTTTACAAAATCTCTCAATAAAGAGCTTGTAAATTTTACTAAAAATCTTTCTCACAAATCACATATTTTCTTTAATAAATACTGGATGCAGATATATAGCCCTGAAAAGATTAGAAGACGGCATGAAGATATACTTGATAGTATATTAAAAAAGGATGGTGGACTTTTGGAACGTGTGATCAGGGATCACTATATGACAACTGCAGAGAAGATATCTGAACTTATATGATTTTATCGGTAATTAAAAGTTATATGTTGTTTAAATAATAATATTTGCAGGAGGAATA
>DDHP01000039.1:802-20720 GCA_002338145.1 Deferribacteraceae bacterium UBA1873
GTGGCTGAAGAGTGGAAGGAACAATTAAAAAACAGTGTGAATTCTCTTGAGGATTTGGAAAAAATTATCAATCTGACTGAGGATGAAAGGAAAGCAGTGACAACTTTGAGAACAAAATGGGGCGCTACACCCTATTATGCGTCTCTGATGGATAAGGATGACCCCAACTGTCCTATAAGGCGCCAAATTATTCCGTCTATGGAGGAAACGAAAAATGTTTACGGGATGGAGGAGTATCTTGTTTGGAAGGAAAACAGGGCAATAGGGGAAAAACGTCCAGACAGTATCGCCAGACAGTACAAAGATCGCGTTGCATTTACTATTATAGAAGTGTGCGGGATTTACTGCAGACATTGTTTTCGTAAAGAAGTTGTCGTCAATCAGAACCTGAAATTGAGATTTGATGTGGATGAAGGTATTGAATGGATTCGTGAACATAAGGAAGTGAGGGATGTTCTTATTACCGGTGGGGACCCATTTTTGTTAAGTGACGAGAAACTTGATTATGTTATTACCAGTCTTCAGGAAATGGCTCATATTGAGATGATTCGATTCGGTACACGACTACCTGTTGTTTTGCCACACAGAATAACCGACGGTCTGAAAAAAGTTCTTGGCCGTTATCATAGAGTCCCTATTTGGGTAAACACACAGGTTAATCATCCAAAAGAACTGACTGAAGAAGTGAGGCAGGCTGTTTTTGATTTACTTTCCTGTGGTGTTAATGTAGGCAATCAGGCAGTTTTGCTGAAAGGTATTAATGATGATGTGGGTACTTTCAGAGAGCTGCACCAAAAACTTTTGCGCTGGAGAATACGCCCGTATTACGTATTTTACTGTGAACCTGCACCGGGGATAGACCATTTCAGAACACCTGTACTTAAAGGGGCTGAACTGATAAGGGATGCCATTAGAGGCCACACCACAGGGCTTGCCCAACCTATGTATGTTATTGCTACGAATATAGGCAAAATCCCGTTGATGCCCGATTACTATATCCAGGGGCATGATGATGACTATTTTTATCTTAAAAACTATAAAGGTGAGGAAACTAAAATACCAAATATGCCGGAATAAATTAGTGCTAAGTGTTAAGTGAGTGAGGTAGGGAGAAGTAAAGGTTGAAAAAGTTGATGTGGTTGATGGGTGATAGTGCGTTTCACGTTTTACATCTTGAATTTTGAACATTTAAAGAAAAGGGGGACAGAGTGTTATCATCAAGTAAATCGGATGTTGACCGGTATTTAAAGAAAGCTGATATCACAAAAATATTTTTCAAGGATTTAAATGGCAGGACGAGAAGTCTGTCTGTTAATCCTTCAGATATAGATGGAATCATTGAGAAGGGAGTGGGTATCGACGGAAGCTCGATTGCAGGGATAGCTACTGTGGATAACAGTGACAGAATCCTTAAACCGGTACCTGCTAGTTTCAAAATTGTACCTTTTATGGATAAAACAGTTGGTTTTTTTGTTGGGAAACTTTATGACCATGATGGTAGCCGTTCGGCAGTAGATCCCAGAGCTGTGTTGGAAAATATAATTAATGTTGCTGAAAATAATTATGGAATGAAATTTGTCTTTGGCCCGGAACACGAATTTTTTCTTCTCAAAAAGGATGAATTTAGCCCAGACATACATACGGACAAACTGGATTATTTTGGCTCTGGGCCCAGTGACACAGGTGAAGTGGTCAGACACGAAATTGTTAAAATACTTGAAAAATGTGGCATAACGTTTGAAAAGACACATCATGAAGTAACATCGTCACAACATGAAATAAATCTTGAACCCGGCGATCCATTGAGTATTGCAGACAGAACAGTGCTTTTTGAATATGTGACAAAAGAAGTCGCTGCGGAATGTGGTATGTATGCCACTTTTATGTCAAAGCCTTTTACCGGATTTAACCGGAATGCTTTTCATATTCATGCTTCATTTACTGATGAGAATGGAAACAATTTATGTTACGACAAAAATGGTGAATTCGGTTTAAGTGAAAAAATGCGCAATTTTGTGGGTGGCATAATAAAGTATGCAAGAGAGTCTTCTATAATTTTTGCCTCCACTTTAAACTCCTATAAAGCTTATGTAATGAACAGAGAGGCTCCCATTGTGAGAGGGTGGGGGGTTAGGAACAGAAGTTCTATGGTGAGAATACCTTATTCAGCTGACCCCAAGGCCACGAGGTTTGAATTAAGATGTGCGGATGCAACAGGGAACGTATATCTTAAATTTGCCACTCTCATAGCTATGGGGCTCAGAGGAATTGATGAAAAATTAGATCCGGGCAAACCCGATATGGGAAATACTTACCAGAAAAATTATATCCCCAAAGTGTTGGACAAAAGATTTCTCCCAAGAGATTTCTATGAAGCATTGATGGAATCTGAAAAAAGTAAATTTCTGAAAGAGGTACTGGGGGAAGATTTGTTTAATAATTACTTACGGTTAAAAATGGCTGACTGGGAAGATCACCGGACAACTATTACCAATATCGAGCATAAAAAATATTTGTCAATATAGTGCTAAGTGCTAATTTTTGTGTACAATTCGGCCCCTTTTAATAGTATATAAAGCTATTGCCTGCAGGCTGGCACCTAAAAGCGGTGAATTTTTTGCTTTGGATTTGTTTAGTTTATCATCATAAAGATATGTTTTATCGGTATCTATTATGGTGATATCAGCTATTTTACCCTCTTTAATTTCGCCTCTGTCTGTCAATCCTGCTATTTTTGCCGGTTTATAAGAAGTCAGTTTCACAAATTCTTTCAATCCAATAATCCCATCGTCTATGAGTTTAAAAGTAAGGGGAACAAGTGTTTGCAGCCCTATGATACCGTTTGGAGCCTTATCAAATTCTACAAATTTTTCATCCGGATGATGGGGTGCGTGATCTGTGGCTATGATATCGATTGTGCCATCTTTCAACGCTGATTTTATATATTCTACATCTTCTTTTCCCCGTAACGGCGGGTTCATTTTGTAGTTTGTATCATAATTAAGCAGCTCTTCATCCGTAAAAGTAAAATGGTGGGGTGCAGCTTCACACGTAACATTCAACCCTTTGTCTTTTGCTCTGCGTATTAAATCCACAGAGCCTTTTGTGCTGACATGTGCAATATGTATGTGAGCGCCGGTAAGCTTGGAAAGCAATATATCTCTTGAAATCATTATCTCTTCTGCTTCAGAAGGTATACCTTTTAGACCGGTAATTGTGGAGATTTCACCTTCATTGATAACACCGTCACCAACAAGAGACAAATCTTCAGAATGCGTTATAATAAAAGCACCTATACCAGAGGCATATTCCAGCCCCCTTCTCATTACTTCACTTGAGACTATTGGCAATCCATCATCAGAGAATGCCAGGGCCCCCGCCTGTTTCATTTCGCCCATTTCGGCCAGTTCTTCACCTTTCATTCCTTTTGTTATTGCCCCCACAGGGAAAATATCTGTTTTTCCATAATTTTTAGCTTTATCTATCATGTATAAAGTCAAAAAAGCATTATCATTTACAGGTTTCGTGTTGGCCATGGGAAAACAGGTGGTTACTCCCCCTGCAGCAGCAGCGTCGCATCCGGAAAAAATATCTTCCTTATATTCAAGACCAGGATCTCTGAAATGAACATGCATATCTATTAACCCCGGCGTAATAATGAGATTAGTACAGTCAATTGTTTCAGTCTTTGACTCT
Source organism: Deferribacteraceae bacterium UBA1873 (assembly GCA_002338145.1). Taxonomy (GTDB): domain Bacteria; phylum Chrysiogenota; class Deferribacteres; order Deferribacterales; family Flexistipitaceae; genus Flexistipes. The sequence continues at coordinate 4,499 of DDHP01000039.1, forward strand.
GTATTGATATTTTTAGCTATCTTTGAAATCTTACCCTCTTTGATTAAAATATCTGACACCGCTTCTTCATCGTGGTTTATAATTGTTCCGCCTTTAAGCAATAAATCCATTTGTTAACCTCCGTTATGAATTCCAAGCAGATATAAAACAGCCATCCTCACTGCTACGCCGTTTTCCACCTGATTAAGTATTACCGATTTTGGTGAGTCGGCCGCATCGCTAGCTAACTCAACTCCTCTGTTTATGGGACCCGGATGCATTATTATTGCATCTTTTTTAGCCATTTGCATTTTTTTCCTGTTAAGTCCGAAAAGTTTTGCATATTCCTTTACTGAAGGTAAAAGTGTCTTTGATTGCCTTTCCATCTGAATCCTGAGCATCATGATTACATCAGTGTTTTCAAGTGCTTCCTCTATATTGGTACAAACGTTACATCCGAAAGGATCTGTATTTACAGGCAGCATAGTTTTAGGACCAAATAATTTCAAATTGATACCCAGTTTTTTCATTGCCCAGATATTTGAACGGGCAACTCTGCTGTGGGTAATATCACCTATTATGGAGACATTCAAATTTTCGAAAGTTTTTTTATGCTCTTTAATCGTCATGAGATCCAGTAAAGCCTGTGTGGGGTGCTCATTGGTTCCGTCGCCGGCATTGATAATTTTTGTTCTTGTATTTTCTGCAATAAATTTGGCTGAACCTGAAAAAGCATGCCTTACCACAAAGATATCGGCACTCATTGATTCGATGTTCCTAATTGTATCAATCAATGTTTCTCCTTTGGAAGTGCTGCTTGCCGATGATGAGAAGTTTATTGTATCTGCAGACAGGCGTTTGGCGGCGATTTCAAAAGAGGTTCTTGTCCTTGTGGATGGTTCAAAAAAAAGATTAACAACTGTCCTCCCCTTTAAGGTAGGAACTTTTTTTACGTCTCGTTTGCCTATTTCTTTAAACTTTTCAGCCGTTTCAAGAATAAATAAAATTTCATCTTTGCTTAAATCCTTTAAGCCTATTAAATCTTTCTTCTTAAAACTCATTTTACACTCCGGTCTATTATTTTTCTATACTGACTGAGTCCATACCATCCAGTTCTTTTAACTTTACATTTATCTTTTCCTCTATACTAGTGGGAACATATTTTCCCGTGAAATCCGGCTGTATAGGCAATTCCCTGTGACCTCTGTCTATCAGACAGGTTAAAATTATTTTTTCAGGTCTTCCAAAATCTATAATAGCGTCAAGTGCCGCTCTGGCAGTACGACCGGTGAAGATTACATCATCAATCAGAATTATATTTTTTGATTTTACACTGAATTCAATTTCAGTTCCTGATAGTTCCGGATAGTCGGCAATTTCCGTGAGATCGTCGCGGTAGAGTGTTATATCCAGATAACCGACAGGAGATTTTTTGTTTTTATATTCCTGGATTTTTTCGTTAATTCTGTCGGCTAATATTGCTCCCCGTCTTTTAATGCCGATTAAAGCCAAGTTTTCAAAGTTTTTACACTTTTCAAGAATCTGAAAAGTGATTCTTGTTATTATACTGTCCAGTTCATGTTTATTCAGAATTTCTTTTTCCATAATACCCCCCTAAAATACAAAAAAAGAGCCCCGCTACATTATGCAGCGGGGCTCATCAAAATTTACATTTCCACTCTTCTTAATTTATTGTTCATATAAATCCTCTGTTTGCCAGGATATAACTACATGATTTTTATGTCAATAAATTTTTACTTAAAGCTTATTTTGTGAAAAACAGGCGGTGGTTTTCACCGCCTTGTTCAAAATTTAAATTTTGAATTTTGAAATCATATTTTGCAGATCTGTAGCAAGTTTTGACAGATGTTCTACTGCTTCGGCAGACTCTTTTGAAGCCATAGAGTTTTCCGATGAAATCTTTGATATATTTTCAACATTTTCAGCCATCATTTCTGTTGCATTGGACTGTTCGTCCGTAGCTTTTGCTATCTGCTCCACTTCTCTTGATACATTTTCAACATTATCTCTTATTTCGTCCAGTGCTGATTTGGCTTCTTCTGCTTTTTCCGTACCTTCCTCCACGAGATCTACACTTTCTTTCATTCCGGCAACAGCGCCACCTGTATCTGCCTGTATATTTTTTATCATATCAGAGATTTCTTTGGTTGCCTTAACTGTTTTCTCAGCCAGTTTTCTTACCTCATCAGCAACCACAGCAAAACCTCTACCGTGTTCTCCTGCTCTTGCAGCTTCAATTGCTGCGTTAAGAGCCAGCAAATTAGTCTGATCAGCAATATCATCAATTACCTGTATAATATGTCCTATCTGCTCACTGGATTCTCCAAGTGCCTTCACAGTATTTCCGGCTTCGTTTACAGTTGCTGCTATTTGCTCCATCATGTTTTTGGTTTCTGCTACGACGTTGTGTCCTTTTAGCACTGATTCTCTGGCATTGTTAGCACTCGAGGCAACGTTTGCAGCGTTTTGAGCCACCTCAGCTACTGTGTAATTAACTTCTTCAACTGCTGAAGCAGTAGAAGAAGCCTGTTCTGCTTGGTCCACCGCTCCGTTTGCTATCATTTCGGCATTTTGTGATAGTTGTGTGGATGTGGAAGCCAACTGATCGATGGATTCTGCTACCATAGACAGGGCATCTTTTACATCTGTAACCATTTTATTAACTGAGTTAGCTACTCCCCCTATTTCGTCTTTGGAGTCTTCGTTTAGCTGTACATTAAAATCACCATCAGCAATTTCGTGCAGAGTATCATTTATATTGGTTAGCCTCTTTACTATAAGCCGTTGTGAAAGTATCCTTATTGCAATTGATATCAGTATAAGTATGACAACGAGTAATCCCAAATTTCTCATCAAATCAGCTTTAACTGCAGCATTTATTGGTCCCAGAGGGATAAAAATTTCGAAAGCGCCATGAATTTCTCCTGCCTTCCAATTTTCCATTTTTACTCCGGTTGGATCCAGCCCATTATTGTTCCCCCACAATTCCTGTGAGGTTGCAGGGTCTCCGTGGCACCATTCACATTCTTTTGTAAGTCTTATAGCTTTATAATATCTTATATAATTATTTTCTTTATCTATAATTTTGTACTCAGGAGTTGAACCGCTTCCTGTATCTCTTTCTTTTAAAATTTCCAGAGCGGCCAAATCTTTTTCATCCGGTTTATTATTAGGATTTCGGGGAGAAATTTTAGGAACTTTGAAGTCTAGTCCTATTTCTTCTGCTTTATCTTTTATTATCATCATTGAGCTTACAACAGGTACTACATACAAAAAGTCATTTATATCTTCTTTTGCTTTCTCCATATCATAGATACCCAACTCAAGTTTATCTGCCATAAATTCTCTGATCCCTTCTGCAAGAATTATGAGGGAACGAGCTTTCTCAATATTTTGTTCATATGCACGTTTTTTGGCAAAGTGGGCATCTACAAAGAATAAAACAGAAAAACCGATTACTAAAACTAATAAGATTGTTAGATTAATTTTGGCGCCGAGTTTCATTGTTCCCCCTTCTAATATCAACATACTTTGATTATTTCAAACTATAAATGTTTTAAAGCGAAATTGCAATTATATATATCGACTTTTTTCTGTATTAGTTGAATAAAAAAAAGAGGGCAACAAGCCCTCTTTTGTTATATCCCATTGTTGTGACGAGATAATTTATTGTTTTTTCTGAGGAGATATCTGTTAAGCGCATTTAAATATGCTTTGGAACTTGCTTCCACTATATCTGTGGAGTATCCTCTGCCGGTAATTTCATTTTCCGATTGCTCAAAATCCACACTTACCACAACTTCTCCTTGCGCATCTTTTCCTGCTGTGACAGCATTAATACGGTACTTTTTTAATCTGCCAGGTATACCTGTTATTCTTTCTATAGCTTTAAAAGAAGCATCCACAGGCCCGTCTCCGGTTGAGGCGTCAGTGATTATGTTTCCCTTTTCATCAACAATCTGTACTGTGGATGTAGGTATTGATGTATTACCACTCACGATGTTGAGGTACTCTAATGAGTAAAATTCTTTAGCTTCTGAAATTTGATTTTCTACGATTGTTTCCAAATCTTCATCGTAAATTTCTTTCTTTTTATCAGCAAGCTCTTTAAATTTTGCAAACGCTTTCTCCAGATCATATGTTTGGAGTTCGAATCCTAGATCCTTTAACCGTTGCACAAAGGCGTGTCTGCCCGAATGTTTGCCTAATACCAGCTTATTTGACGGAAATCCTACACTTTCGGGGGTCATTATTTCATATGTGGTGCGCTCTTTAAGCACTCCGTCCTGATGAATTCCCGCTTCGTGAGCAAAAGCATTTTTACCTACTACAGCTTTATTGGGTTGCACTTCCACTCCTGTAATTGAGGTTAAAAGCCTGCTTGTTCTGTACAGCTCCTTTGTGTTTACAGTACAGTCGACATAATCGAAAAGGTCTTTTCTGACAAACAAAGACATTACTACTTCTTCCAACGAAGCATTTCCCGCTCTTTCTCCTATACCGTTTATTGTGCATTCCACCTGTCTGGCCCCGGCTTTAATTGCAGCCAGTGAATTGGCTACGGCCAATCCAAGATCATTGTGGCAGTGAACACTTATCCTTGCTTTATCTACATTCGGGACTTTGTTCATAATAGTGCTGATAATTTTTTCAAATTCAACAGGGGCGGTATAACCTACTGTATCCGGGATGTTAACTGTTTTTGCACCCGCATTAATAACAGTTTCAACTATTCTGCAGAGAAAATCGAGATTTGTTCTTGTGGCATCCTCAGCACTGAACTCTACGTCTTCACACAGGTTTCTGGCAAAGCTGACAGAATCTTTTGCTATATCCAGCACTTCATCCGAAGTTTTCTTTAATTTATAATTCATATGAATATCAGAAGTAGCGATGAAGGTGTGAATTCTGGGCATTGTAGCATTTTTCAGTGCATCCCAGCCGACTTCAATATCCTTTTTGTTTGCACGACAGAGTCCTGCCACTGCAATATCTTTTACTGTTTCTGAAACTTTTTTCACAGCGTCAAAATCCCCTACCGAAGATATGGGGAAACCTGCTTCAATTACATCTGCTCCAAGTTTTTCCATCTGCAATGCAAGTCTTACCTTTTCGTCCACATTCATACTAAAGCCGGGAGCTTGCTCACCATCTCTCAATGTTGTGTCAAAAATTACAAGTTTTTCACTCATTTTAAACCTCCTTTTTTGGTTTTTTATATATAAAAAAAGCCCCAACCCTGTGAGGGCTGAGGCTTTGTTTTTAACCATTTTGGTTAATAACTAAACCCGGCTCTCCTCCAGGGTTTCTTTGGTACGCTTTACTTTTAGTAGAGATAGTAGTAGGCCGGAAAGTGCATACAGTGTAAAAAGCAAAAAGAGCATCATTTCCGGATACAGACCCACCACAAAAATTGTTAAGACAAAAATAACCATAATGTTAAATGTTTTTATTCCATGAAAGTCAATTTTTTTGAAGCTAAAGTAGGGGAAATTACTGACCATCAAGAAAGCGAGAATGTATATCATAAATACATAGCTTATAGATATTGAGAAATTAGCGGGATTGCCTGTTAAATGTTTTACAAATATTAAGCTTGATGCAATAAGACCGGCAGCGGCCGGTATAGGAAGACCTATAAAAAAACTGGATGGTATTCGCTTGGTTTGTATATTAAATCTTGCCAGTCTCAACGCCCCACAGGCCACAAATAAAAATGCCGCCATCCAGCCAAGTCTACCGTAAGGCATGAGCAACCATTTATAAAGAAGTATTGCTGGTGCTATACCGAAGGAAACCAGGTCACTAAGAGAGTCCAACTGAATCCCGAAATCGCTTGTGGCATTCATTAATCTGGCAATCTTGCCGTCTATACCATCAAAAAGGAAAGCTGCAAGTATTGCATAAGCAGCGAAATCGTAATCCCCTTTTTCTGTAGCAATAATTGAATAAAAACCACAAAACAGAGCCATTATTGTGATAAAATTAGGGACTACAAGCTCTTTTTTCATTTATTCAATATACCTCGCTATGATGGTTTCTCCTGCTTTGACAGTATCTCCTATGCTAACATTTGCAGCAAAACCTTTGGGCAAATAATGGTCAAAACGTGATGAAAATTTTATTATCCCCAGCTTATCCCCTATAATAACTTCTGCCTCTTTGTCAAGATAACATACTGTCCGTCGTGCCACTAAGCCGGCAACCTGCTTAAATAAAGCTTTACCATATTTAGTTTCCGCTGTTATGATATTTTGTTCATTTTCCAATGAGCTTTCTTTCTTGTCTGCAGGCATAAATTTTCCCGGTTTATGTTTTATATCTTTTATAGTTGCATTTAAAGGAACTCTGTTAACATGCACATTGAATATGTTCATAAAGACACTAATCTTAAGATACTCTTCGCCGTTAAATTCCTCTTTTTCCACTTCAACAATTTTGCCGTCTGCCCCGGAAACAGCTATATCATCAAAAGGAGGGGTATTTCTTTGAGGGTCTCTGAAAAAAATAATAAAAAATATTAACAAGACAAACGATATCAGAATAATGATTTTAACAGGAATAATTATAAGAATAAGTATGGCAGCCAATGCACCGATTATAAAGGGGAATCCTTCTTTTGCGATCAAAACGTATCCTTTATTTTAATATGACATATTATATAGTGTTCATGCTATATTTCAATAGAAAAGTTTTACTTATAGCAAGAGGAGAAGAGCGTTTTATAATATGTACTATCCGCTTAATGTTTCAAAAAATTTTCGATTCTGTCTGCCACTGTATTTGAATCTATCTCCATTAGCTTAAAAACCTCCGCAGGTTTTCCAGAATATGCATACCTGTTAATGCCGAATTTTATCAGTCTGGGGAGTTTGCCTCCATGCTCCATAAGTGTGTCGGAAATTAAACTGCCAAGCCCTGTATTTATATTATGATCTTCGTATGAAAAAATGTAATTTCCCTTGATATGTTTCTTTAAATCCTGGGAATTGATATCTGTTGGGCAGCTTACATTTAGAATCTTAATAGATATACCTCTGTCTTTAAGTATTTCGTGAACTTTTAAAGCGTATGGAACCATAGCTCCAAGTGTAAAAAGTGGGTAATCACCATCTGTTATAATATCAATTTTTCCATATTCAAACGAGTAGTGTTCCCCAAAAAATGGTGAACCGTCTTTGCTTTTTATTACCGGAGTTTTGGATCTGCCCACACCTATGAGAAAATTGCCATAGTTTTCAGCGGCAAATCGTACCGCTTTGTCTGTCTGGTTTGGGTCAGCAGGTATAATCACTTTAAATCCATAAAGATTTTTCATTATCCCTATGTAATCTATGCACTGATGTGTTTTCCCATCTTCACCTACGTCGACACCAAGGTGTGTCGTAACTACTTTTAAATTTGTGTCATTTATATCATTTAGCCTTTGCTGATTGTAGGTTTCGTCTATTCCAAATACCCCGAAATCTGCGAAAAAACTCACTACACTATTTACACTTGCCGCGCCGGCTGTGGTTGCTGTGTGATGCTCCTGTATCCCGGATTCAAAAAAATATTCGCTGTATTCTTTGCTGACTTTGTCTGTTTTTACGGATCCGGCCAGATCACAGTCAAAAACAGCAATGGGTGTATTGGATGAATTAAGTGAGTTATGCTGTAAAATGTCAGTTAATGCATTTCCGAATGCAGATCTGTTGTCCGTTTTGGTTTCGGTGGAATAAACTTTTGGCTTTCCTGTGTTTATCGATAGCTTATAGCGTGGTATTTGATGAAGTGTCTTACTGTGTTGGAACCTGGAACGTAGCTCTTTATACTTGTCAATGTCGTTATTAAGTTTTAGTTCATTCAAAGCATTTTCAAGCTGTTCTTCTGACAGGGGTTTGCCGTGATATGCGGCTATATCTTCCATAAAACTTACATTTTTGCCCATAATCGTCCTGGCCATTATCATCACTGGCCTTTCTATTTTTTCTGCCTTCTTGATTAAATTGAAAAGTTCTTTAAAATCATGCCCGTCTGCTTCAAATACCATCCAACCGTCTGACACATACTCATCTTTTATGTTTTGAGGCATTACATCATCAATATTACCACTGATCTGTAGTTTGTTATAATCTATGAAAGCTGTAATATTGTTTAACTTATGTTTTACCGCAAATCTTCTGGCTTCAGATAGCTGCCCCTTTTGTTGTTCGCCATCCCCCATGAGTGTATATATATTAAAATTTCTTCCTGTCAACTTGCCCGAAAGAGCCATCCCGCACGCTGCTGACAGTCCCTGGCCGAGATTACCTGTGGACCATTCTACGCCTGGTACCGATCGTTCTATGTGCCCTTCAAAAATGCTGCCTGCAAGTCTGAATTGAGAAATTGCATCATCAATATGAAAAAAACCATTTCGCCCCAAAACAGAATAGACTGCAGGAGATGTATGACCGTGTGAAACAATTATTCTGTCTCTGTCCAATGAGCGATAGTTTTCAGGCGAAATGTTGGCATATTTATAAATCAAAAGCAGCATGTCCACCGTTGACATTGAGCCGCCGGGATGACCGCTTGATGCTAAGGTTGTCATCTTTAAAATATCGCCTCTGCACTGATTGCTTAAGTTTTTTAATTCATTTATATCGCTATCCTTGATATCGGTTTCCCGGAAAAATTTTTGCATTGTTAACTGCTCCTTATCCCTTAAGTTTTGGTTTATATAACAGCAAGTGATATTAATGTCAACTAAGCTTAGTTTTTGGCGTTGCCATAATTTTTTGTGCCAAGAATATGTTAAGTTTTGGGTAACATTAGAGCTTAGTGTCTTTTTTTAGTATATCCGCCAACTCATTGTAGTAATGTTTAATCTCATCGAATGTTTTGGTCATTTCTTCATACGGTTCGTTTTTTTGTACATGCTCAAGTTTTTCGGCTGTAGCGCGTAAATTTTCTGATCCCAGCGTTGCCGCAACTCCTTTTATGGAGTGTGCAAGTCTCTGAATTTCGGAAATATTTTTTGATTGGAGTGCTTCTTCGAGATTTTTTATATGTTTTGGAGTGTGTTCAAAAAATAAATTAATCAGCTGATTATAAGATTCTTTGTTGTTGTTTAAACGTTTTAAAATATCCTCTTTGTTAAATATTTTATTTTTGAAAAGTATATTGTATTTCAGTAAGATATTTTCCAGTTGTTTAAAATCTATAGGTTTTGATATGAAATCATTCATCCCTGAGTTTAGAAAATATTCCCTGTCTTCTTTCATTGCATAAGCAGTCAGAGCAATTATGGGAGTATTGCTGTTTTTAATGTTTCTTTGGTTATTTTTAAGGCGTTTTGTGGCTTCTATTCCATCCATTTCAGGCATCTGGATATCCATAAAAATTATATCGTATTCTTTTTTTTCTGCCATTTTAAGAGCCTCTAAACCGTTTTCTGCGATATCTGGTGTTATATTGAACTGAAGCAACATTTCTTTTAAGACGAGCTGATTAATCTGGTTGTCTTCAGCTACTAAAATTTTCACATCAGGTTTAATGGTGTAATCCGGTGTGTTTTTATTTATGCTTTGCTGTTCTCTGTCATGCTCCACTGTTATATCATTCTTTACAATACCAAAAGTCGAGCTTATTATAAATTCTGAGCCTTTCCCGACTTCACTTTTGACATTTATATCACCACCCATCATTTTTATTAATCTTTTGGAAATAACGAGACCCAATCCTGTCCCGCTGTGTTTTTTTGTAAAAGAATTGTCGAGTTGTTCAAAAACCTGGAAAAGCTGATTTTTTTTGTTTTCAGGGATACCAGGACCGGTATCCTTTATAGTTAATTCAATTTCTGCAGTATCTTTAAATACACGCAGTAATTTTCCAATAAGCTGGACGTAGCCCTCATCTGTGAATTTTATAGCATTTCCGATAAGATTAATAAGTACCTGTTTTAGTCTGTCCGGATCTCCTTTCAATATAGATGGTATATTTGTATCTAAATCTATTGTAAAATTGAGCCCCTTTTGCTGGGCATTTTCCGTCAGCAGATTATGGACTTCTTCCACAAGGTCATATATGTTAAATTCTTTGATATTCAGATTCATTTTACCGGCTTCAATTTTTGAGAAATCAAGGATATCGTTTATAATATTTAGAAGTGTTTTGGCGCTGCTATGGATTGTTTCAACATAGCGGTATTGTTTTTCAGTTAGCTGTGTTTGTAACAAAATCTCTGTAATGCCCATAATGCCGTTCATTGGCGTCCTTATTTCATGGCTCATATTTGCAAGAAACAGGCTCTTTGCTTTATTAGCCGACTCTGCAGCCTCTTTTGCTTTGATTAAGTCTGTGATATCAAAAAAGTATTCGATTGCTCCTGTGATGTTGCCATGGTTATCCTTAATAGGGGTAATAAAGATTTTAAATGTGCATCCGGTATTGATATATCGAGGGTCTTCTTTACTGGTATATGTAACAACCGGTTCTCCGCTTTTCAGTACATTAGCAGCCTGGCACCAGTGACAGGGGGAGTTTTTACCGTGAAACGCTTCAAAACACTTTAATCCTTTGTAATCAGTGATATCCTTTTTAGGAAATCTGAGTTCTTTTCCACTGAGCATTTGTATTCGCATTTCATTGTCGATTACCAGCAATGATCCGGGGAGAGTATCTATGATTGCCTGCAATGTCTGTATAAGTTCATTATTGCGTTTTTGAATTAACTTTTGATCTGTTATGTCAAATCCCAGTGCCTGAAATTCTGTTATATTTTCCTTTTTATCAAAAAATGCCCGGTAAGCACTTCTTACCCATTTTTCATGTCCTTTTGGGGTGTAGATTTTATGTTCGTAGGTTATTATAGGTTTTTCAGGAGTAAAGTTTGCCATACATTCAGGCAGTTTTTCTATGTCTTCTTTTGGTAAATACCTTTTGAAATTTTTATTAATAATTTCATCAGTAAACAATCCAAAATATTCCGCGAAGATTCTGTTTACAAAGGTTATTTCTAAATCTTTGGTGAACCTTGAAACAAATATAGGCATATCTTCCACCAGTGTTTTATAACGTTCTTCACTTTTTTTCAGTTTGGTTTCAGCTTTGATTCTTTTGGTTATATCCTGAAGAGTCAGTAGCGAAAAAAGCTCTGAATGTAAATTGATAGGCACAGAGTTAAGTATAAACCATTTTTTTTCTACAGTTCCTTCGATTTCCACGTCTTTTTCAATGACCCTGTTTCTTATGGGAAGATTTTCTCTGATAGTTGTTGTGAATGACTTACGTATTTCGCAGGTTTCGCAATTGGGGCCGAAGCCGCAGCCCTTAGGATTATCTTTTCTGTTAATACAACAAATGAGATTGCCGGGGATATTTGAAGGTGTATCTCCTTGGTGGTAACCGAACATTTTGGTGGAATAATCGTTAACACTGACAATTTTACCATTTTTGTCTATCAGCAGCATACCAGAAGGGACTGCATCAAAAATCGCCTGAAAATTTGAACGTTCTGTTTCAAGTTCATTTAATAGAAAATCGTTTAGTTTTTGCAGCTGTTCGGATTTTACAGCGAATAATTTCGATGATATGGATGTCAATATTCCCTGTAATATTAGTAATCCATTGTAATCAAATTTCGTATTGTTTTTTTGCCCTATAAATACAAATCCCCATAAGTGTTTTTCTCCACTTAACGGTATAAAAATCCCTGAATATATATCCTCTTTTGTTTTATTAAAAAGATTTTTTTTAAGCTCATTATAATCAAGAATAAAAGGTCTGCCGATTATAATTTTGCTGAAAAGATTTTCGGAAATTTTTGTATAGCTGTGTTCATCCGTTTCGGAGTAGTCAAAAGTTTTGTTATTATAACAGCCAATATATGGTGCAAAAGTTGAGTTTTTTTCACTAACTTTATAAAACGTTAAATCTTCTGAATCAAAGAAATCTTTTAGTATTGATATGCTGTAGTTTATTGATTCTTCAGCAGGATGATTAAACAGCATATCGGTAACTTTTTCCTGAAGAGACAAAATTTCACTCAATTCAGTATTTGCGCTCATCCTGTTCTAACCTTTTAATAATTATTTTTAAGCATGTATGAAAACTGTTTAGCTCTGTATTTAGTTTTTTTCAACCTTAAATCTTTAAGGCTCTTGAAAGGTTTCCTTATATAATAATCATTACCAACCTAATGACTTATCAAAGCTCAATCCAGCATTGAATAAACTATTATCAATTTTATTTGACTAATTGCATATTTATTTAGCATATAGCATTAAGTAAAAGAGCTCTTTCCACTCCGTTCCGGTCGAGATGTCACCTCGAGCGAAGCCGAGGAATATCTATTCTTATATAACAAATATATCTGCGTTTGTGCTTAGCAAATCACGATTTAAGGTTCAATATTAAAGATTCCACCGAGAATTTAGCAGATACAAAATATTCGGTTTTAGGCTAAATGCCTTTAGTTGGTAATGTTTTAATTAGCAGACATCTATTTGCAAACAGATATTTTTACATATTCTTCAGAACCATAAATCCACCCTGTGTTATTATCAAAAGTAATTTTAAGCCAATCGTTTCTTTTTTCTTTGATAATAAATTCTCTGTCTGCACTCAGAACAGTTATGACTTCTGAGTTAGTGGAAGGTTTTTTTCTGAAATTCAGATTTGACTTCAGTGTTACGCATTGTTTAACTACTTCCTGTGTCTTGGTTTCACTGGCTGGTTTTTTCGGTGACTCGGTTTTGTCAGCTTTTTCAGTAAATACTGATTCCTGAAAATCAGAGGTGTTTTCAGGAACTTTTGAAATGATATATGGCTTCATTAACTCAAGCTTTTTTGCCCCGTTGTCATTATCCTGGAATGTCAGTGTGTGCTCTTTATTTTCTGTAAGGGTTTTATTATCGATATCTTTTTGCACTAAAACGTGAGGAAGCGTACCGTTATTTTTTGTAGTGTTATTGCTTAGCTGATCTGATTTGTTTTGAGGGCTCTTTTTTGATACGATTATTTTTTTGGAGGAAGAATTGGGATAATAAATTGATGCGACTATGATGATTATGATTATTGGGATAAAAGTTAGTAAAAGCGTTTTTATTTTTGTTTTTGACGTTTTCTCAAATTTGGAAAGGAATGTTGAAAAATCCCTGATGGTTTCTTCACTCACACTTTTATATTTACTAAAATACAAGTCTAACAATTTTGAAATATTTCCGGCTAAACCTTTTGTATATTCATGAATTATTTTAAAGTCTGTTTCATTCAGTTTGTCAGAATTGATACCTATCTCACTTAGATAATCTATAACAAAAAGTTTTGTCTCTGAATAACTGAATGGTTTGAGGTCTATAGTTACACTTATTAACTGTTCTTCATATTCAGACTGACGTTTTTTTAACGTTGCCAGCCCTGAGTAATCACAAACAAACATGGTCTGAATCAGATGATATCCATTTTTTTTGAAATCGGTCAGTGTGAAAATATTGTCCAGAGTTTTGGCGCTGTAACTGTCGGCGTTGTCCAAAACTACCAATATATTTTCACCGTTATTGTAAAATTTCTCTGCAGTTTTCTGCAGAAAATCTGCTTTATCTTTTTCAGAAGAATTTATGTGAAATTCTTCGCGCAGCTGTTTTAATATTTCGTTGTAGATTTCGGAAATATTTAAGAACTCTTTATCAAGTTCAATGATTTTGGTGTTACTTAACTCCTGAGGTAACAATTTGATCAGTTTGCTTTTACCCGTTTCTTTTTCACCGGTAAGTACGAAAATCCCTTTTCTGGCATTAACGGTCCTTGCTATTGTCTGAAGGGTTTCTTCCCTGCTGATAGACTTAAAAAAATGCTTTTCGATTTTATTCATAGATAAATACTATCATGAATTTATGTGTCTAATCAAGCATATTAATATATCTTTTATTTAAAAACGTTAATTATAATACAAAAATTTATTGACTGAGCATGATTATATGATAGATTGTTCATATGAAAATATAAGCAAAGAGGTTATTATGCATGCTAAATTTACCGAAGAGAATTTTATTGAACTGGCGGATTTTTTTTCCGCTTTTTCCGATACTTCAAGACTGAAAATACTTTTTGAGTTACTGGAGTCAGAAAAAACAGTTTCGGAAATTTGTGAAAAAACGGGGTTCAGCCAGAGTGCAGTTAGCCATCAGTTGTCAAAACTTAGAATATTGAAACTTGTTAAAGCCAGGAAGCAGGGCAAATTTGCTTATTATTCCCTTGATGATGAGCATATTGAACATATTGTCAAAACGGCTGTTGAGCACTTTGAGGAGTTGTAAACTATATGCGAACACACCAATATTATATGGAAAATATGAATTGTCCCGCTTGTGCAGTTAAGATTGAAAATGAGATAAAAGCACTGCCTGGTGTGGAAAACGCCAATGTGGATTTATTTAACAAACGTATTGTAGTTAAATCTGATAAAGACGTTTTTGACGAAACCACACGTATAGTTGCCAGACATGAAGCAGACGTCACCGTTGCAAGAAGCAAAATGAACAATTCAACAAAATATACCGGGGAAATTTCTGTTACAATAATTTATCTTATGGCATTAATTTTTTCAAAAATTGTTTTTTTTGAAAATTTTAGTATTGCTTTTAACATTTTTTTCGTTCTTGTTTATGTTTACACTGGCAGAAATGTTCTTAAAACGGCCTTTTTAAATATGAAAAACGGCTATATATATGATGAAAATTTTCTTATGAGTATAGCTACCATCGGTGCAGTTGCTATAGGAGCATATGAGGAAGCAGCCGGTGTAATGCTTTTTTACAGGATAGGGGAACTACTGGAAGCAAAAACGGTGGAGAATTCAAAGAACAAGATTTTGGATACTACAAAATTTGTTTCTCCCGTTGCACATAAATATGAAGATGAAGACATTGTTGATATAAAGCCGGAAGGGATACAAAAGGGCGATATTTTGCTTATTAAACCAGGGGAGACTGTCCCGGCTGACGGATATCTCCTTTCTTCTGATACTGATTTTGACCAATCTTCCATTACCGGCGAAAGTATTCCGATAACAGTGAGTAAAGGCGGGATGGTCATATCAGGCTCATCTCCTTTGAGTGGAAGTGTGAAAATAAAAACTATAACCGAGTTCGCCGAATCTACTACATCCAGAATTATTGAATTAATTTCCAATGCTCCCCAGAATAAATCAGAAAGGGAAAAATTTATTACCAAATTTGCGCGATATTATACCCCTGTTGTTGTATATCTTGCTCTTGGGATTGTTTTTATCCCATATTTTTTGCAGTCTTTTGATATTTTGGAAGGTGATCAGGGTTTAAAGAGCCATATTTATAATGGCCTTGTTTTTTTGGTGATATCATGTCCATGCGCCCTTATGCTTTCAGTCCCTTTGAGTTTTTTTGCAAGCATAGGGATAGCCGCAAAGCGAGGTATAATTATTAAGGGTGCAAGTTTTCTGGAGACATTTAAAAATTGTAAATACATTCTTTTTGACAAAACAGGTACGCTAACCGAAGGAAAATTTGAAATTATAAAAGTAAAAGCTTATGGAAAGTTCAAGGAAAATGAAGTGCTGGAGATAGCTTCTTCTTTGGAGTCACACTCAACGCATCCTATAGCCAGCGCTTTTGAAACAACAAAAAATGACTTTTCCCCAAAAAAAATTGAAGAAGTCCCCGGGAAAGGAATTAAAGCGTTAAAGGGCAAGGATGCTTATTATGTGGGGAACAAAAAGTTTCTGGATGATTTGGGGATAAGTATTAAACTATCAGAAAATCTGTATAATGCCATTTGTTTATATGTAATAAAAAATTCAGATGTGATAGGAACGGTTTTTTTAAGAGATATGCTGAAAACGGACTCGGCTGCTACAGTAAAGCAACTTAAACAAAGGGGTATAATTCCGGTGATAGTTTCCGGTGATAACCGGGAAGCTGTTGAAACTGTGGCATCAGAGCTTGGTATAGAAAAATATTACCACTCACTTCTACCGGAAGAAAAACTTGATATCCTTCAATATTATAAAAAAGAAGGTGATAAAGTTGCCGCTGTGGGGGACGGACTTAATGATACGGCATTACTCAGTTATGCTGATGTGGGAGTGGCTATGGGGCGTACTGCGGCCAGTTTGTCCATTGATATTGCTGATATTGTTATTCTTGGAAATAAGTTAAGCAAACTCAATGAATTGCACAGTATTTCCAGGTTATCGTTAAGGTTATCCTCTGAAAATATT
>DDHP01000039.1:20944-43150 GCA_002338145.1 Deferribacteraceae bacterium UBA1873
TCGATTAAAATATTTTTATGGCGAAAAATAGGGTGAGACAATGAGAATTTTTTAATTGTAATATTTACTGTTTGGAATATTATACAAGATATGCAGATGATATTAACTAAGCTTTTATCATTAGCACCAAATGATCGTTTTCAGGCAGCAAGAGAATATATAAGCAGAGGAATGACCAAAGATAAAATCGTATTTTTAATTTGTTTTATTGTTGCTGTTCTTGTTTTTATTGTAGTTTCATATTTCTATTCCAAAAGAAAATAATCTGAGTGGATGCATAGGGACGCTTTAATTGATGAATTGTTTTTAAATGTTGGGCATAAGGCTTAATTGTGATTTCAGAATATAAACTGTATTATTTTGTGCAAATTACATTGTATTTAACATTAAACAAAATAACTTATCGTAAAAGAATATTTTTATATGAATTTTGGGATGATGCCAGGAAATTAACCTCTTGTTGTATACTTGCAGATTGGTTATAATAAAGTGACAAAATAAAAAATTGGCGTAGTTCAATTTTATATAGGAAGTTTGTAATGAATAAAAATGCAGTTGTTCTTGTCAGTGGTGGTTTGGATAGTTGTGTTACAGCCAGTATAGCAGCTAAAGACCATAATTTGTATTTTTTACACACCAACTATGGACAGAAAACGGAAAAACGCGAGCTGAAATCATTCTATGATCTTTGTGATTATTTTAATGTAAAGGATAAAATGATTGTGAATATAGATTATCTCAAAGTTATCGGAGGGTCCTCTCTTGTTGATGATAATATTGAGGTGGAACGGGGGCAGCTGAACAGAAGTGATATCCCTGCAACATATGTTCCTTTCAGAAACGGAAATATTTTATCGATTGCCGTTAGCTGGGCGGAGGTTATAGGAGCTGAAAAGATTTATATAGGAGCTGTTGAGGAAGACAGCAGCGGCTACCCTGATTGCAGGAGAGAATTCTATACTGCTTTTAATAATTTGTTAAGAGTTGGATTAAAGCCGGATACTGTGTTGAATGTGGAAACTCCACTTATAGACCTTGACAAATCAGAAATTGTAAAGTTGGGTTCTCAACTGGGTTCACCTTTTGAGCTTACATGGTCGTGCTATAAAAATGAAATAAAGGCCTGCGGAATCTGTGACAGTTGTTTGCTTAGACTCAGAGGATTTGAGAAAGCTAAAATTAAAGATCCTCTGGACTATGAAAACAGATTTTAAATCTGAGAGTTTATATAAATTATTAGAATTATAAGGAGAATATATGAAAAGAATAGCGGTAATGACCAGCGGTGGGGATTGTCCCGGTATGAACGCTGCGATTAGGAGTATTGTTCGCACTTCATTAAGTTATGAAATAGAAATTTACGGTATTGAACAGGGGTACAAGGGGCTGATAGAGAATAAATTCAGGGAACTTGACAGCAGAAGTGTTGCAAATACTATTCAGCAAGGTGGTACTTTTTTGAGAAGTGCCAGAGCACCGGAATTTAAAACTGACGAAGGGCAGAAAAAGGGGATTGAAAACCTGAAAAGCAATAAAATAGAGGGGCTAATAGTAGTAGGAGGGGATGGATCTTTGACTGGTGCCAAAATAATCCATGAAAAATTTGATTTTCCTGTAATAGGTATACCCGGCTCTATTGATAATGATATCTATGGAA
The DNA here is from genome assembly GCA_002338145.1 of Deferribacteraceae bacterium UBA1873. Taxonomy (GTDB): domain Bacteria; phylum Chrysiogenota; class Deferribacteres; order Deferribacterales; family Flexistipitaceae; genus Flexistipes. The sequence goes on from DDHP01000039.1 coordinate 22,602, forward strand.
CAGATATGTCTGTCGGTGTGGATACTGCTTTAAATACAATTTTAAAATGTATTGATACTATTAATGATACTGCCAGTTCCCATGATAGAACGTTCATTATAGAAGTTATGGGGAGGAATTGCGGTTATCTGGCGTTAATGGCAGCAATCAGCGGTGGTGCGGAAGTTGCTCTTATCCCGGAAGTCCCGTTTGAAATTGAAAACATCATAAAAAAAGTGAAGCAGCGGTATAAAGAAGGCAAAACGAGAAGTATAATAATTCTTTCTGAAGGTGTTGGTTCTGCAACGGATTTTGAGAAAGTTTTTGGCATGATAGGCGGATTTGAAACGCGAATAACTGTTTTGGGACATCTTCAAAGGGGGGGAAGCCCGACACATTTTGACAGGATTCTGGCCACCAGAATGGGTGCATCCTCTGTGGATGCATTACTGGAGGGTAAAAGTGGTGTTATGGCTGCTTTACAGCAAAAAAAGATTAAATTTATTCCTTTAAAAGAGGTTCTTGATAATAAACGTGAACTGGACAGGGGGCTGTTAGATATTGCTGATATGCTGAGCAAATAGATGATTTGTAGTGGTTTGAGGAGGAATAGATGAGTATTGCCACAAAATATGGCGATGAAGGCAGAACAAAGCTTTTTACCGGTGAAAGTGTTTCAAAGTCCCATATAAAAGTTGAAACGTATGGTAATGGTGATGAGCTGATTTCTTTTTTGGGCTGGTTGAAGCATGATGTTAGATATTTTACTGATTATATCGATTGGATACAAAAAAAGCTGTTCATAATCAATGCTGTCCTGGCTTCAGGCGATGAGTCCACAAAAGAAAAATTTACCAATCTTTTTCTGAAAGATAATAAGTACGATTTGCAGGATATTCTGGAAAGTCTGGAAGCTGAATATGGAATAATAAATGAGTTTATTATCCCCTCAGAGACACCCTCGGCCTCCAAAGCTGATATATGCAGGAGTGTCTGCAGGCGCTTTGAGCGTACGGTGGTTTTGTTATCTGAAAATGAAACGATTGACAAAAATATAATAATTTTTATAAATAGACTGTCTGATGTGCTCTTTATGATGGCACGGGTGATTGCCAAAAGAGAAGGAGGAGAGTATAATGGGATTAAAAGATCAAATACTTGAAGATATGAAAAGGTATATGAAAGAGAAAAACCAGGTTGCGCTGGGGGCTATACGGATGTTACGTTCTGAAATAAGAAATGCTGAAATTGATAAATCCGGTGATTTGGATGATGAGGAGATTGTGAGAGTTGTGAAATCCTCAATAAAGAAAAGAAAAGATTCTGCTAACCAGTACCGGGATGCGGGCAGAGACGATTTGGCGGCGAAAGAGGAAGAAGAAATAGAAGTGCTGGAAAAATACATGCCTAAACAGCTTTCGGAAGAGGAAATAAAGGAAATTATAGCTGAAGAGATGAAGGAACTGGATATCATTGATAAAAAACACTTTGGACGGATTATGAAAGCGGTAATGGCTAAAGTGGGCAACAGAGCCGATGGTAAATTAGTCAGTAAAATGGTGAAAGAGGCTTTTGATGCAGATAACTGATATTGTTATTCTTATTATAATAGGTTTTTTCGCTGTAAAAGGTCTTTTAAAAGGTCTGGTGAATGAGGTTTTCGGAATTTTAGGACTGATATTGGGATATGTCATGTCCTTTCAAATATATCAGCCTATTTCTGAAATTTTTATTTTTTTGGGGTTTTCAGATACAGTTTCCGAAGGACTCGGATTTGTTCTGGCATTTTTGCTAGTATACATAGTGGTGTTTTTTGCCGGTAAGCTGCTTTCAAAATTTTTTAGAGCTATTCAGCTGGGTTGGGCTGATAAAACAGGGGGGTTTGCTTTCGGAGCTTTTAAATCAGCGGTTATTGTGGGATTGGTACTTTCCTTTATGCTGACGATTACACCGGCCAACTCGGCTTTTAGCAAGAGTATCAGGTCATCAGTAATCTCTCAGAATCTTGTAAAAATAACACCTTTTGTATTCGATATGCTTAACAAACTACCCAAATCTAAAAGGGAGAACCCTTTCCAGTAAATTATATGTTTTTTTCTGAAAGTGTTGAATTTTCACAGTATAAAGAAATTCTGGATAAGCATTTCACGACCTGTTTTGGCAGAAAGAAACTGGCTGAGCTGAAGCCCTCTGAAGGTCTTTCTGTTATAGAAAAAAAACAAAAATATATCAAAGAAGCTTTTTTTCTTACCGGAATTATATCTTTACAATTACCCCGGGACGATGATTATTTTGCTTTTTACGGTAAGCTAAAAGATCCTTATGCCTCTTTCACAGTGGAAGATATTGCAACATTCAGAGATTTTCACAAAGAAGTGTCTAAAACAAAGAAGACATTGCTGGAAAGCAATCATTGTGATGTGCTCAGGGATTTTCTAAAAGATATATACAGTCTTGGTGATTTGCTGGAAGATATAGACAGTAAAATAACTTTTGACTGTAAAGTCAAGGATGGCGCAAGTCCTAATCTTAAACAGACAAGATCTTCTCTAAAAATTACAAGAAAAAAGCTTATGGACCACCTTAATAAAATAATTTTTTCAGGTAATGCGGAGAAATTTGTTCAGGAACAGGTTATAAAAGAAGTAAAGGGCAGGTATGTGATACCTGTAAAATCAAATTTCCGACAATATTTCAACGGTGTTGTTTATTCCTCTTCGAATACCGGTCAAACGTTATATGTTGAGCCCACTTCTGCTGTGGATATGAATAACTACTTTGAAAAGTTGAAATCAGAGGAAGAGGAAGAAATTTTAAAAATATTGCAGAATATTCTTTCTTCTATAAAATCACATATTTATGAAGTTACTTCCACTGTAACTGCTTATACGGAGATTGTTTTTTACCTTGAAACTGCACTTTTATTTAAAGATACAGATGTAATTTTCCCTGAATTTGGTGAAGATATTGTATTTAAAGATGTGCATCATCCGCTTATATATCTAATGAAAAAAGATGAATCCGTACCGGTGGATTTTGAAATGACAGGTGGATGTAATCTTGCGGTAATTACAGGACCTAATACCGGAGGGAAAACAGCTGTTTTGAAATCGGTGGGGCTCAATACGGTTATTGCCAAATGTGGTCTTCCTATTTTTGGAGAGAGTGCAAAACTGATAAACTTTCGGTCAGTTTATGCTGATATAGGAGATCATCAATCTTTGATTCTTGATTTGAGTACTTTTTCTTCTCATATGGTTAATATAAAAGAAATTATAGATTCTGCTGATGAAAACAGTCTGGTACTTCTGGATGAAGTTGGCACAGGTACCGAACCCAGAGAAGGTGCAGCGCTCGCTGTTGCCATTATAAAAAATTTGTTGAGCAAAGAAGCAAAAGTAATTGTTACAACACATTTTTCCGAAATAAAAAATTATGCAGTTAAAAATACAAATGCTATGGTTTACTCTGTGGACTTTGACTACGAAAATTTTATTCCCAGATACCGCCTTTTGCCTGGAGTTGTTGGGAAATCAAGTCCTATTATTATTGCCAGAAAACTTGGTTTTGACGGTAAGGTGCTTGAGGATGCAGATTATATTATTGCTGACAGTCTTTCCAAGGCTGAGTTTAAGCTGGAAGAGGTTAATGAACTAAAGGCTGAAGTGGAACGCCGGGCATACGAACAGGGGCTAAAGGAAGAATTTTTAAGTAAAAAAATAGAAGAACTGGAACATAGGGAGAAAAATTTGGAACGTAAGCTTAAGATGAAAGAGTCGGAGCTTTTGGAAGAGTCTTATTCACTCCTTCAAAAACTCAGACGAAGGGTTAACAGTAAGAAGGTTTCATATGCTCCTGAAAAAATAGAAAAAGATATCAGTGCAACCGAAAATAAACTGAAACAATTGAAACAGGAACAAAAGCCTGTGGAAAATCTGAAACAGGGGGATGTTGTTTTTCTGGAAAAATACGGAAAAGAAGCCAGAGTTCTTGAGATTAACGAAAACAAAGTCTTTATAGAACTTTCCGGTATCAGGGTTAATATGAACAGAGAAGATATTATAGGAAAGAAGATAGATGGAAGCGATAATATTTCCCAAAAAGAGAAGGTTAAAATCAGCAAACCGTCTTCCGGTGGTGTGGCCAGAGAGCTTGTAATTATAGGTAAAACGGTTGAGGAAGGCTGGGATATCCTTGATAAATTTATAGATAAAGCTTTGCTTGCCGGTGTTACTGAGATAGCAGTTGTCCACGGCAGGGGATCAGGTACTCTCAAAAAAGGTATCAGAAAATATCTGAAAAATGATTCCAGAGTTGAATCATATAGAGAAGCCGGTACTAAGGAAGGTGGGCAGGCTGTCACAATAGTAAAGCTTTAATTATATCTTTTATTGTTTTTATAATGAATTTGAGTTAGTGTATGCTAACAATAATATATAATGACCTGTTTAAATATATTTCAATTAAAGGTGTATTATGTCCGTAAAAAAGCTTTCCACCAGTATGGAAGATTACCTGGAAGCTATATATATGCTCCAAACCGAAAATAAATCCGCAAGATCAACAGATATTGCGGACAAATTAAAAGTGAAAAAATCCTCTGTAACCAATGCCCTTCAGCTTCTGGCTGAAAAGGGTTTTATAAACTATGATAAATATAGTGAGGTTACTCTTACGGATAAAGGTTTGAAGTATGCTGATGAAGTTTACTTCAAACATAAGACGATTAAGCGGTTTTTTACTAATATTCTGAATGTGGATGAAGCTGTGGCTGAGGATAACGCATGTAAAATAGAGCATGTTATCGACAAAGAGGTTTTTGACAAGCTTTCATATTTTTTGGAGTTTATAATTTCAACTGATATTACATCGGTTAATATTGAAAAGTTCAAAAAAGAGTACGGCAAAAATTGAATTGGTATTCACATAAAAAGAAAACTATTTTTAAATGGTTTGTGTTGCCATGGATTGTTGCTTTTTTTGTTATTGCAATTTCTATAAATCTTTTAAATGTATCGGGGGAAGGATTGAAACCCTTTGTTTCACTATCTGAAGTATCACCTGATGAACTTTATGAACTTGATGTAAAAAGAAGTATTTCCGAAGGGGTATCCAAAGATGAAAATATGCCCCTGTTTTCTGATATGAAATCTGATACGGGAATTCTTCTTATTCACGGGTTTACAGGAACACCGTATGAAATGCAGAATCTTTCATCCTTTCTTAATGAAAAAGGTTACAGTACTTATTCTGTTCGTTTACCAGGAAGTGGCACAAATATAGAAAATATGAATAGATTTGAGTATAAAGATTGGTATGATTCCCTTAAATATGGCTATTTTGCGTTAAAAAACAGTTGTGAAAATGTCTATATTGTTGGGCAATCCCTCGGGGGACTGCTTGCTTCTGTTACAGGATATTACAATGATGTGAAGGGTATTGTACTGCTGAATCCTGCAATAAGAATAAAGAACTGGAAATTCAGGTTTGTGCCGGTTGTACAGCTTTTTAAAAATGAATATAGAAAAGAAGACTTTGATGAATCCAGGAAAGATTACTATTATGATGCCTGGCCTGTAAAAGGTATGTACCAGCTTTATCTGTTGCAAAAATACATTATAAATAATATATATGAGTATAATTCACATTTATTGCTGGTGCAGGCTAAAAATGATGATACTGTTGACTATAGAGGTGTTCTACGGTATTTTGAAAAACTGGATGCTATCAGCAAAAAACGAATTTTGATTTCTGATGAGGACGTTTCCCATGTACTTACATTGGATGATAATCCCAAAAGAGGGTTTGTTTTTGAAGCAATAAGTAACTGGATAAGGGAGACTAACAATGCTCAGTAACAAAAAGATAGGTTTTCTAGGCTCTGGTAATATGGCGTCGGTTCTGATTAAAGGTATTTTGAAAGCAGATTTGGTTAATGATAACAATATTTATGCAAGCGATATTGATCTGGAGAAACTTGACAATTTGAAATCGGAATACGGAATAAATACTGTATTCAAAGATAACAACAAAATTGTTAACGAATGTGATGTCGTGATTTTCGCGGTAAAGCCACAAATAATGGAAAAAGTGATAAAAGAGATAAACAGTTCTCTCACAAGTGAGAAGCTTTTTATTTCAATAGCAGCAGGAATTTCAACAGAATATATTGATAGTTTTACCGATACTTCCCTTAAAATTATACGTGCAATGCCCAATACACCGGCTTTGATTATGGAAGGTGCCACAGCGATATGTCCAGGTGCCAATGTTTCCGAAGATGATTTAAGGATTGCAAAGGAGATTTTTTCAGCAGTTGGGGTTGTTGCTATTGTGGATGAGTCCCAGATGGATGCTGTTACCGGTCTTTCCGGAAGCGGACCTGCTTATGTATTTATGATAATAGAAGCACTCAGTGATGCCGGAGTAAAAATGGGTTTGTCCCGCAATGTTTCCATGAAGCTGGCGGCTCAGACTGTTATGGGTGCTGCTAAGCTCCAAATAGATACAGGTATGCACCCTGGAAGGCTGAAAGATATGGTAACATCTCCAGGTGGTACGGCTATTGCCGGTATTCATACTTTGGAGCAGGGGGGGCTGCGAACCACACTCATCAATGCTGTAGAGAATGCTACGCTCAGATCAATTCAACTGGGTAAAAAAAATGGGAAATAATATGCCAAAATTTGATGTTATTTTAAAAGCAGCAATCAAGATTATCGGTCAAAAAGGTTTCCATAATGCAAAAATTAAAGATATAGCATCGGAAGCTGATGTGGCTGACGGTACCATATATAACTATTTCAGTAATAAAGAGGATATTCTTGTTACCATATTCAGAATCAAGCTGGAAGATTATGTGAATAAGGCTAAACGTGAGATAAAAGGTGTTGAAGATACGGAAAAAAAACTTGAAATTCTTATTAGGCATCACTTTAAAGTTATGAGTGAGAATCCTGATCTCGCGAAAGTTCTGCAAGTTGAACTAAGACAACCGAATAAGGAAATGCGCACGAAAGTAAGGCTCCATCTGAAAAACTATTTCAATATTATAGAAACGGTAATTAATGACGGCATTGCTAAGGGAATCTTTAAGAAAAATTTACATATACATCTTGCCAGAGAAATGTATTTCGGCACGCTGGATGAAGTTATTTCAACCTGGGTTTTTTCCGGTCAGCACTGGAATCTGAACGCTCATGTTGATGAACTCACTGAAATGTTTACAAAAGCTTTTAGTTAGTGTGAATTTATGCACTTATATTCGGTTTTTCACCTTTTTTTGATTATTACCGCAGGATATATTATTGGTAATTTCAAAATAAAAGGTTTTTCACTGGATGTATCGGCTATACTGCTTGTAGCTCTTACGGCAGGTCATTTGGGTGTGGTTATTCCTGAAGAATTCAAATATTTTGGTCTTGCCATTTTTATTTATTCCATTGGGTTACAATCGGGGCCGGGATTTTTTGAGACTATAAAAAACAAAGGACTAAAATTAAATTTAATAGCGACCAGTTTTATTGTTTTGATTTTTGCCGAGATTTTAATTTTTTCTTGGATTTACGGCTTTGATGATACAGTTAGATCGGGCATGTTCACAGGTACAATGACCAGTGCTCCTGCGCTGGCGGCCAGCCTGGAAGTAAACAATTCTCCTACAATATCCGTTATTTTCGGAGTGGTTTATCCTTTTTGTATAATACTGACAATTATGTATCCCAAAGTTGTCCCACGATTGCTTAAACTTGATCTTGCTTACGAGAAACGTATCTATGAAGAAGCATTAAAAGAGATGTATCCGCCTATTGTTACCAAAAATTTTAAAATTACTAATGAAAATTTCAAAAGGCAAAATATAACAAAATCCGAAGTCCAGGAAATGACTCAAACCAATATAGAAAGAATTGAGTCAGACTACGATATTGATGAATCGGAGCTGGATCATACGATGCACTATGGTGATATTGTCCGGGTAACGGGAACTGTTGATCAGCTGGAGAAAATCAAGGTAGTTCTGGGAGAAGAGGTTAACGAAACAGTTACTTTTCATGATAACCTGAAAGTTTTGCGTCTGCTGGTTACCAACAAAAATGTTGTAGGGAAAAAAATAAGTGATCTGAAAGAACTAAATGCAATGGGTGCAAGCATTTCAAAAGTTAGACGTTCGGGAATTGATATCAATCCCGGCCCCCACTTAACTCTTATGTTGGGCGATAAATTATATATTACAGTTCCGGAAAAATTTGAGAAAAAAGTCACAAATTTTATTGGGGATAATTTATTAAATTTTCCGGCTGGGGATTTTTTGCCAATTTCACTGGGCATTGTGATCGGCATGATAATCGGTTTTATGCCTTTTAATATTCCCGGAGCGGGTGAGTTTAAACTGAGTTTTGTCGGTGGCATACTTATTACTGCACTTGTGTTGGGACGCCTGGGGAGGACAGGTAAGCTGGTGTGGCAATTGTCGCCGCATTCCGCAAGTTTAATGAAAACACTCGGACAGCTTATTTTCCTGGCAACAATCGGAACGGAGGCAGGTAAATATTTTCTGGCATCTATGGATATTACAGGTCTTGTTGCGGTGTCATTTTCTGTTTTATCTCTTTTGATAACTTTTCTTGTTTTTACATTTGTTATGTTTAAAATGCTTAAATATAATGTACTTGATGTCCTGGGTGTTTTTGCCGGCAGTATGACATCCACACCCGCACTCTCCATGGCAACAGATGTTTGCGATTCCAGCCGTCCAGCCGTTGCCTATGCGGCTGTTTATCCTTTTGCTCTTATTATTACAATTTTTCTTGCGCAGGCTGTTTTGTAAAGATGCTGAAACTTTATTGGTTTATCAGGATTCTTTTCTCTTTGATTTTGCTGGGAATGATAGTGTCAATGGTTTATGTCAGCTTAAATTATTATACCGTTGAGACAAAAATGTTGGATTTGGTGGAAAACTATGGCTTTTTTGCTGTTTTTTTAATCAGCTTTTTTACAGATATTCTTGTTCAACCGATAGGCCCGGATATTACAATAATAGGTGGAATTTTACTTGATAAGAACTTTTTGTGTATTTCGTTTTTCGCTTCTTTCGGAAGTATTTTAGCCAGTTTCTTCAGCTATTTTTTCGGTAAGATATTCAGTAACTTTGGATTAAACAAATTGCATACATTGAAAAATTATAAAAAATACAGAAAAATCTATGCCAAATACGGTTTATTTACGCTTAGTGTGGGAGCGTTAACACCTGTACCTTACGTACCTATGTGTTGGATAGCTGGTATTTTCAAAATTAAAATTTCTAAATTTATGATATTTGGTATAATTCCGCGGGTTATACGCTTTTTTACACTGGGTGTGGTTGTGCATTATTTTCATATCCTGTATTGAATGTTACATCCCTATTATTTTACTGAAGTGCCTTTTGGTGGAATCCTGCAGTTTATCTGCCACTTTAAAGGCTTCTTTTAAAAGTTCCTGCTCATTTTTGGGTAATTCATATGGGTCCAAATAATGATCTGGTTTTTTACCCTGTTCTATTAGTTTAATTTCGTTTTTTAATCGAATATACGTAAAATATTCAAAAGCAGCTTTTATATGTTCAGCTGTAGCTTTATTGAATACTTTTTTTTCCACAAGTTTATCCAGTCTTTCCAATGTTGTATTAGCATAAGTATTGTGCTTGAGCATGTACATACGGACACAGTCCACAATAAATATACTGCCATTCTCCTTTACTGACAATTTTCCTTTATGCTCTTCTTCAGTTGATGTAACAAATCTCCCCAAAAAGCCAAAAGGGACTTTGTGCTTAAAATCCAATTGCATCATTTGGTACAAAAAGAGCATATCATCCTGAATTGTTTTGAGAATAAAGTTCTTAAGGTTGTTCAACAATGTAGAATCGCCAATTAAAGGGAAAAAGTCGAAAAAGATAGAGGAATACCTTACTCTTTGTGGCTCCGGAGTTTTAATCCACAATGCCACTCTGTCTTTCCATTCATCCAAATTTCCTCTCCACTTGGGGTTACTCACCATAACTCCACCTTTACAGAGGGGGTATCCAATGTATGCCAGTGCTTTTGTTAATCTTTCAGAAAGTGGTATAAAGAAGTCTAAAACCTGCTGTTCCTTTTCTTTTGGATAATTTTCAAAAATTAAACCGTTATCCTGATCAGGTCCTAAAAGCATTTCTTTTCTGCCGCCACTGCCCATAATCATAAAACAGTAATTTATCTCAGGATCTTTATAACCTTCTTTAATCATTTCATCATAAATAAGTTCAAAACATCTTCTTATTATATTGTGGTGAATGTATGATATAATTTCCATTGTTTCTACATGTGATCGGTTTTCAACAAGCAGAGCTTTTGCTATTGAAACTATCTCTTCTTTTATCCGTTTCAGGTTTTCTACGCTATTTGCTTCTTTAGCTTTGCCTACCAAAAATACAGATTTTTGGCTCCGAAAGCGCATCAAATCTCTTATGGAAATAATTCCCGTGATTTTATTGTTATTTAGCACCGGTAAGTGGCGAATATTGTGTCTTAGCATAAAAGCTGCAGCTTCGTACATATATTCATTAGAATTTACATAATAAGGATCATTGGTCATAAATTCTTTGGCTTTGATGGTTTTTAAACATTTATCATCCTCTCTTGCCATAATTTTTGTAACCAAATCCCTTTCAGTGACTATTCCTGTTAAGTTTTCAGAGTCATCATAAATCAGCACTGAGCTGATTCCTTTTTCTGTCATAATTGCTGCTATTTCACCCGCTGTGGTTTCCGGTGAAACTGCTACAGGCTCAGGAGTCATTATTTCCGAAACTTTTTTCTGAAAAGGGTAGGCATCTGTGTGTATTGAGTGGTCTATATCATGACTTTTCACAACCTCTTTATATAATTTGCGGATTCTGGAAAAGGCTGCTTTGTTGAAATAATTGCTGACAATAGGGTATTTTCTTGCAATTTCAAGAATCAGCTCCTTTGGAATAAGAAGGCATTCCGTTTCCTTAAGCGTTCGGGCGCCTGCGGAGTAGTTTTCACTGGCAAAAATGGGGGTCCATCCAAAATATTCCCCCTCACTTCTGTAATCCACTGCAATCTCCACTCCTTCGTTGGTTTCGGAAAAAATTTCCACCAACCCTTTATCTATAAAGTAAAGATATCCTGTGGGTTCGTCATACTGAGAGAAAACAATGTGGTTTTCAGGATATGTTTTGGATTTGCATTTATCCCTTAATAATTCGGATATTTCTTCCGGAAGATTTTTAAAAGGTTCTACATTTTTAATGTGATTTAATACAGGCATATATGTCTCCGCTATTTGGATTTGCTTTTTTTCTTCTTGTTATCCCAGAACGGATGTGCATGAGTTTTTAGTATGTATTCTCCAAATATTTTAAACCAAATTGTAACGCCAGCTATACCTGTCCATTTGTAAAATGGATATACAAATCCAAAAGGTAAAGCACCTATAATTGCCCAGACAATTGCAATCCCAGCTAAAAGATTTAATAATCCTGAAAAAGGTGCCCATTTTTTGGGATTATTCGGTGGGTTGCCTCCCTTTAGGGCAACATTAGAGTAATCTTTTTTTATAAATATGTTATATGCATTTTTCAGCCAGTAATAAGATATTGGAAAAAGAGCGCCGAATAGTATCCATGCCATTATTACATAAGGGTCAATTCTTAACACATTACTCTCCTAAGCTTATATTATTAACAGTATTTAAGTGTTGGCAAGACATCAATATCACAATTTTAAAATTTTGAAAATAATTTAATAAAAAAAGGCTTCCCTTGAAAAGGGAAGCCTTTTAATTAAGATCGGTTTTAGTGCCCTCTGGCTTCGCCTGATCCTTTCGGATAACGGATATTCTCAACCATTTCAGCGATATCATCAGGTACTTTTTGAGTCATATTTTTCACAATAAACGCCGCGGCAAAGTTTATGATAGCACCAACTGCTCCGATAGCGTTTGGTTCTATACCAAATATAAAATTAGGTTTTCCACCAAAGAGTCCTAAAAATTCCGTACCAGGAATAAAGAAGAAACCTTTATGGGCGAAAACATATATCATTGTAAAACCGATACCAGCCAACATCCCGGCAATTGCTCCCTCTTTGTTCATTGTCTTGCTGAATATCCCCATCATAAGAGCAGGGAACAGTGAACTGGCTGCCAAACCGAAAGCTATAGCAACGGTACCGGCAGCAAAGTCAGGAGGATTCAGCCCCAGGTATGCTGCAAAAAGTACGGACAGTGCCATAGCTATCCTTCCTGCCATAAGTTCACCCTTTTCACTCATATCAGGCTTTATCATGCCTTTAATAAGGTCGTGGGATATAGCGGAAGATATAGCGAGTAAAAGTCCTGCAGCGGTAGACAGCGCGGCAGCAAGACCACCGGCAGCAACCAAACCTATTACCCATCCGGGTAGTTTAGCAATTTCAGGGTTAGCAAGAACTATAATATCCCGGTTAACGGTAAGCTCATTGCCTTCCCAACCTGCAGCTGCAGCTTTATCCAGAATTGACTGGTTGCTTGTGCCTGCATTGTAGTACTGTATACGCCCGTCATTATTTTTATCTTCCCAGCTGAGCAGACCGGTTATTTCCCAGTTTTTCATCCACTGAGGTCTGTCTTCATAAACCAGACTGTTGCCGGGTGCAAAAAAGTCTCCGTTGTCCTGCAGTGTAGCTTTGTTAACTGTTGCGTGAAGGTTAAGTCTTGCCATAGAAGCAACAGCAGGACATGTTGTGTAAAGTACAGCGATGAACAGAAGTGCCCAGCCTGCTGACAATCGGGCGTCTTTAACCTTGGCAACTGTAAAGAAACGCATAATAACGTGAGGCAGACCAGCTGTACCTATCATAAGTGATAGGGTGTAAAAGAACATATTTGTTTTGCTTAGCCTGAAATATGTGGTGTACTCATTAAAACCCAATCCTTTAACAACAGAATCCAGTTTTTCTAAAAGAAAAGCACTTGTTTCTTCATATCCTGACCAAAGACCCAGCTGGGGTATGGGATTACCTGTTATCTGAAATGCTATGAAAATTGCCGGTATTGTATAGGCGATAATCATTACTAAGTACTGTGCCACCTGTGTATAGGTAATACCTTTCATACCACCCCAAACAGCGTAAAAGAAAACAACAATCATACCGATTAATATACCGACTGTGTTGGAAACTTGCAGAAATCTTGAAAAAGCTACACCGACACCGGTCATCTGACCGATAATATAAGTCAATGAAGCTATAAGAAGGCAAAGTACAGCAACAGCTGTAGCTGCCCTGGAGTAATACCTTGTCCGGAAGAAATCCGGAACAGTATATCTGCCGAATTTTCTAAGGTACGGCGCCAAAAGTGTAGCCAGAAGAACAAAGCCACCTGTCCAGCCCATGAGAAAAACGGAACCGCCGTAACCCATAAAAGCAACAAGGCCTGCCATCGATATAAAAGAAGCCGCGGACATCCAGTCAGCAGCAATCGCCATACCGTTTGTTACAGGATGGACACCACCGCTGGCAACATAAAAGTCTTTAGTACTGCCTGCACGCGCCCAAACAGCTATACCGATGTAAAGCCCGAAAGTTAGAATAACAAAAAAATAGATCCATATCTGTGTACTCATATAATATCCCCCTTATTCTTCCAGAACATCAAATTCTCTGTCCAGGTTGTTGACAATTTTACAGTAGATGAAGATGAGCGCGATAAACACAATAATTGAGCCCTGCTGAGCAAACCAGAACCCCAGCTTGGCTCCTGCAATCTGAATGTTATTCAGCCAGTCCACGATTAAAATTCCAGCAACATAGGAAACGAGAAACCATACAACTAATATGTAGCCAATAATTTTCAGGTTTCGCTTCCAATATTCCTCCATACGTTCTTTGTCCATAAATACACCTCTCTGAAGTTTTTAAAAAAAACATGTTGCAAAAAAGTTAGTTTGCCTGATCACCTCCTTTTACACTATAAAATACATCTTCCAAATTTTCAATAAAGTAATACATTGTTTTAGATATGTCAATCGATATTTTTATTTTTTTTGTTAGTTCCAGAAAAGCTCATTCTACTAATAATATATGAGATGTGTCTATGTATATGAGATTTGCTATAGATATTCTGATTATTATTTATTTTACAATTGGGTTGTCAGATATTTCTGTCGTTTACACTGTCAATACTTTTTTTATAATGCATATTCCAAACAAATATAGTTATTTATGAGTAAGTTATTGAAATATAAAAAAATTAGAACAGTGTATACAATATACAGTATACACTTTGCAGTTTGTGAGTAAAAAATGATTAGCAAATCCATCAGAGTTGTAGAAGAGAAATTCTTAAAAAACTTGACTTGGTATAAAATGAACTTAAAATAAAACTTCAATTTAAAGGAGGATAAGTATGCTTAGCAAAAAGTTAACCCATGTGAATATGATGTATGAAAGGTCTAATTATCTTTCTGATGATATAAAGAAAATTTATGAAAAGTCAAAGAAAATTCCGGATTTTTTTGTTGATTTGGCCAGGGATTTATTGTTTTGGGAAAAAGATTTTAAAAAAGTTTTTGATGATTCTAATGCTCCGTTATATAAATGGTTTGCCGACGGGATGATTAATCCGTTTTACAATATACTTTCAAAGCATTTGGACAGTGCTACAAAAAACAAAGCAGCCCTTATCTGGAAAGGAAGTGACCATACCGAGCGAATATATACTTATCAGTCTTTGTACTCCGAAACAATGAAATTTGCTTCCGCTTTAAAAAAGTTAGGAGTTAGCAAAGGGGACAAGGTTTTTATTTATATGCCAAATATTCCTGAGCTTGTAATCAGTATGCTTGCCTGCGTTAGAATCGGTGCAGTTCATGTGGTTTATCATCACAGTTATTCTTCTGAAGCCTTTGCTGAGCGTATAGATGATTGTGCCCCTGATTTTATAATTTGCTGTGATATTAGCCAGACAGGTTCTGAAAGAGAAATTAAAAATAAAGTTGATATATCCATTGGGAAAGCTTCCTATTCTCCCAAACATTGTATTGTTGTGCAGAGAAGTGAAAAAAGGGTGCACATGAAACCCTTGAGGGATTTATGGTATCATGATCTGATCAGTGATGAAGATTTTTCCTCCGCCAAAAGTATTGAAAATGTATATTATGAATCGAATGACCCTTTATTTATGATGTACACCTCTACAAATCTGAAAGTACCCAAAAGCCTTGTGTACAATTGTGCCGGATATTTACTCTGGACGTATTTTAGTTATTTACTGATTTTTGATCCCACCAATCTGGATACATACTGGTCCACTGCTGATATTTCCTGGATTTCCGGACATACGTACGGAGTTTACGGCCCCCTTATGGCAGGCCAAACTGTACTGGTCTTTGAGGATACGCTTGATATTAATAATGCTCAGAGATTTTATGATATATGTGAAAAATTTCAGGTAACAAAATTTTATACAACACCGACTATATTGAAATCTATTATGAATGCCGCTCAGAAAAGAAGTATATACAGGAAGCTAAAAAGTATAAAACTTGTTGCAACCGGAGGTGAAAAAGCTCCTGAAGATTTGGTGGAATGGGTTTTTAAAAAAATACTTTTCAGTAATAAGCCTATAATAAATGTATATTCACTTACTGAAGCTGGTGGTGCTCTTGCTGCCAATATACCGGGGTTTTCAGAAGTGGATTTTTCCAATGTTTCAAAACCATTACCGGGTATCCAACCGGTTCTGTATGATGAATTTTCCGATGATGTCATTGAGGATACCGGGAAAAAAGGTTTGCTTATGCTAAGCAGGTATACACCTTCTCTTTGTAGTAAAATATTTAACGGCAATGATTTGTATAAAAATATTTACTGGAAAAAAGTTGGGGGAGAATATTTGTTTAAAACCGGTGACGGAGCTGAGTTTACGGAGGACGGGAGTATAATACTGACGGGGCGCATGGATGACGTTATGCACATAGGTGGCAAACGCCTTAGTTTTAGAGAAATAGAGGCAGCTATTAAAAAACATCCTTTGGTTCTTGATGCTGCAGTCATTAATATAAATGACGAAAAACGCGGTGATATGCTGGTTGCCTTTTGTGTTCTAAAGAAAACGTTGGAAGAAAGTTATTACGATCTTACTGTGAGGGAAATAAGGGAGACTATAATCTCTGAGATAGGTGAAATTGTTTTGCCTGATGAAATAAAATTTACACGGGCTTTGCCTAAATCCCCGGATGGTGAGATTTTAAGGGATATGCTTAAAGAGATTGCCATTCAGATGTAAATCGTAAAAAATATCAGCAAAACTTTTGATGCTTTCTCATTTTTATAACTTTTGCTGGTATCAGAGTGTTATTTTGAGTGGAATATTGGTGTATTGGTATATTGGTTGAGAGAGGGTTAGTAAAAATTAGCTTTACAAAATAAGTATAATCATCTACTATTGTGACAATGTTTGATTATGGCTATAGATTAAATAGCAATAGTCAGATGATGCTATTTTGTGGAGGTACGGCGTAAGATGAAAACCAAGGTAAAAGAGGTTATGACCACTTCTGTGATAACGGCACAGGAGAATGAAAGTATCAGAACGGTCACTTTACGATTGCGTAAACATGGCATTACCGGTTTACCTGTTTTGAACAGTGCAGGAGAAGTAGTTGGTGTTTTTAGTGAATCTGATATGATGAGTAGATTACCCGATATATTAAACGATGCAGATAAAATACCTTTGATTGATGTTCAGGAGCTTACTGACCCACCGGTGAAAGAAGTTATGGGAACTCCCCCGATAACAGTGGGGCCTGATTATAAATTGGTGGAAGTGGCAAAGATTTTTTTGGAAAAATATATACATAGAATACCTGTTTTAAAAGACAGAGAGCTTGTTGGCATTATTTCTTTGGGGGATTTGCTGAAAGCTTTAGTAGAGTATGGAGAGGAATCATGAAAGAATTTCTTGAGACTTTGAACAAAACAGTCAGACTTCAGAATAATCCTGTCGGTGTTAAACTGTTCAGAGATGAGGAATTTTCCGGCAAGGTGAAGGTGAAGAACAAAAAAATAAATATATGCCAACAAATTGCTTACTCAAGATATTACAACTGGTCTACTTATATTACTGCAAAAGATAGTTTTTGTGTGTTGGGGGCTTCTTGCTGTGGTCTTATTGACACTCCGGACAGGGTTATTAGCGGGGAAGTTAATTGGAATGTGTACCAGAAGGATATAACGGCGGCGGCAAATATGCAGAAAAACATGCCCAGGGTTGATTTCAGAAGTAAAGGGGTTCTTACTTTCTCTTTGGAAAGGCCTGTTCAGGGTATCAAGCCGGAGGCCGTGGTAATTTACGTTAATTCCGCCCAGGCTATGAGGTTTGTACAGGCATTTTTATATAGAGAAGGTGGTGAATTCGTTATGAAATCTTCCGGTGATGCAGGTGTATGCTCCAGAGGTGTTGCCGGTGTGATAAATACATCAAAGCCGACTATAGAAATTCCCTGCTTAGGTGACAGAAGATTTGCTATGGCTCAAGACTATGAGTTGGTTGTGGCATTTCCTTTCAGTATGTGTGAAGAGGTTGCTGAAGGGCTGCTTATGACTCATAAGGCCGGTATTCGTTACCCCGTTCCGTTTGATATGGTTGAAAAATGTTCTTTGCCCGAAGAGTACACCACAAAAGAAGAAGATTTGTGAGTGGATAGAATTATACGCTTGTAATTTTATTTCTGCCGGTTTTTTTACTTTTGTACAGAGCATTATCGGCAGCTAAGAGTATTTCTTCGGCTGTTTGGTATTTGTCACAGTAGCTTGCTATGCCTGCACTGAATGTTACGGAGAACCCAGTGCCGTCTTTTCCATTGTCTGGTTGCTTATCTGAAGCTGGCTTGCTGGAAAACTTTATGGAAGAAAATTCTTCAAGTATTCGACTTACCACTACTTTGGCTTTATCATGCTCTGTTTCCGTAAAAATAATTGCAAATTCCTCTCCGCCGTATCTTGCAGGAAAATCTGATTTTCTTATGTTCCTTTTTATACAGTGTGAAAATTCTTTTAAAATTTCATCACCTTTAAGGTGCCCGAATCTGTCATTAACAGATTTAAAAAAATCCAGGTCCATAATTGCCAGGGTAAAGTTATTGCCGTATCGTTTGCTTTTATTGAACTCTTCCGCCAATCGCTCCTTGAAAAATGAATGGTTGTACAATTTTGTTAAACCATCCTTGGAAATAAGATCTTCCATTTCTTCATTCTTTTCCATTAAATCGGTTGTGGCAAAGGCAACATCAAAGATTTTATCTTCCAGTTCATTTATAGTTTTTTTATACTGAGAATGTTTGTCACACCAGTTCTTAAAAAGATTTAAATTAAGATAAAGTTTTTCTGACTCGTAATTATTGGTTAATATTACGTAAAAAAAATAAAACTTGCTGCTGAATTTGTATATGTCTGCAAAGTGTTTTTCGGATGCAATTATTAAAAGGTTATTTTCTTTAAAAAGGAGTTCGTTAATAATTTCAAACATTTCCGGAGAGTATTCAATTATAATATTTTCTTCCTTACATTTTTTAAAGTCATCAACAGAGAACTCTTTTGTGTATTGGACCAGAATTTTTATTTGTTTTGCCAACCTCTCATTTTTAATATGGGTATAAAATATGCTCTCATTCATCATAATCATCTTCCGGTCTCATGTGCGGAAATAAAATCACCTCCCTTATAGATTTACTGTTTGTAAGAAGCATTATAAGCCTGTCAATACCCAAGCCTTCTCCGGCTGTGGGGGGAAGACCGTATTCCAGGGCTCTTAAAAAGTCCTTATCCATCAAATGAGCTTCTTCATCCCCGGCATCCTTAGCCAGAACCTGTTTTTCAAAACGTTCTTTCTGATCAATAGGGTCATTAAGCTCATTGAAACCGTTTGCCATTTCAAAGCCGGCAATAAAAAGTTCAAACCTTTCAGTAGTTTCCGGGTCATCTGCTTTTGATTTCGAAAGGGGGGATACCTCTTTGGGATAATCAATGATAAAAGTGGGCTGTATAAGTTTTTCCTCAACAAGTTCTTCGAAAATCTCCAGCACTATTTTTCCTTTACCCCATGATTCATCTATTTTTATACTGTTTTCCTGTGCCGTTTGTTTTGCCGACTCAAAGTCAGAAAGTTTTTTCCTGTCAATATGCGCATACTTTTCTATTGCTTCCTCCAGTGTAAGTCTGGGCCATGGCCTTTTTAGTGATATAGTTTCATTGTTGTATTCGATAGTAGTTTTTCCGAGCACATTAGCTGAAACATCGTTTATCAGTTCTTCAGTCAGAGACATCATATCATGGTAATCGGCGTATGCCATATACCACTCAATCATGGTAAATTCAGGATTGTGCCTGGTGGACACACCTTCATTTCTGAAATTCCTGTTAATCTCGTAAACCTTTTCCAGTCCACCTATAACAAGTCTTTTCAAATAGAGCTCAGGCGCAATCCTCAAATACAGCTTCATATCCAGTGCATTGTGATGTGTCACAAATGGCTTTGCTGTCGCTCCGCCTGCAATGGGCTGCATCATGGGAGTCTCCACTTCCAGAAAGTCGCGTTTGTTGAAAAATTCCCTTATTCTCTTTATTACTGCACTGCGGGTGACAAAAATATCCTTTACATGTTCGTTGACAATGAGATCGGTGTATCTCTGTCTGTATCTTTTCTCCACATCTTTGAGCCCATGCCATTTTTCCGGGAGGTCTCTGAGTGACTTTGTTAAAATTTTATAAGATTCGGCAAATAAAGTGAGTTCACCAGTTTTGGTTTTAAATAAAAACCCCGATGTTCCTATGAAATCTCCTGTATCTGTGGCTTTGAATACTTTATATTCCTCTTCGCTTATTTCACCTTTCTTTAAATAAACCTGAAAATCGCCGGTTCTGTCTTTTATCGTAATAAAAGCAGCTTTTCCGAATTCTCTGATTGACATTACCCGCCCGGCAATGCTGAATCTGTATTTTGCATTAAGCAGCTCATTTTTATCCGAATCAGAGTATTTCTCCTTAATTTCCTTTGATGAAAATGGAATTTTAAACGTGTTTACATATGGTGTAACCCCATAACTTTTAAGTTGTTCAAGTTTTTGAACTCTATGTTTTTCCATATAAAAACTCTCCTGAAAATGGACTTTATGTTGATTATGATTTTTGACATGTTATACATAAAAGTATATTGTATTACAATACGAAATTGTATACAACATTGTTAAAGGGGTGCGTTTGTGAAAATAGGTGTAATTGCTGACAGCCATGACCATATGGATAACCTTGCCCACATTGTAAATTTTTTTAACAAAAACAGTTTTGATTATATTTTCCACTGTGGTGACATTGTTTCGCCGTTTGCTGTTACTCTGCTTAATAAACTGGAAATGCCTTATTTTGGTGTATATGGGAATAATGACGGTGAAATTATGGGATTATCTGATTTTTCCGGGGCTAAAATTGTGAAAGGTCCGGTTGTGAAGGATATAAATGGTTTCAAATTTGCCATATTCCACGAGCCTG
>DDHP01000039.1:43514-51902 GCA_002338145.1 Deferribacteraceae bacterium UBA1873
TTAGCCGGTTACATGAGTGATAAAGCTTCTTTTGCAGTGATTGACACTGATAAAAACAGTGCAGATATTATTGAAATATAAATTTGTATAAAAAACATTGTTTCTGCTGTTGTTTTGTATTGAATAGCTTCTTAAGTTTTGCTATACCTTGTCTTATTTAAAATATTGGAGGAATCCCAATGGTTTTCGGTAAAGTTTTCAGTATGTTTTCAAATGATCTTGCTATAGATTTAGGTACGGCTAATACACTGATTTATGTAAAAGGGAAGGGTATTATATGTAGTGAGCCTTCCGTTGTTGCCATTAATAATGATACCAAGGAAATTTTGGCTGTGGGCAGTGAAGCCAAAAATATGCTTGGCCGTACTCCGGCAAATATTGTGGCGATTAGGCCTATGAAAG
This sequence comes from Deferribacteraceae bacterium UBA1873, assembly GCA_002338145.1. GTDB lineage: Bacteria > Chrysiogenota > Deferribacteres > Deferribacterales > Flexistipitaceae > Flexistipes. Next base: position 43,917 of record DDHP01000039.1, read on the forward strand.
ATGGTGTTATAGCCAACTTTGAAGTTACCGAGAAAATGCTGAGGTATTTCATAACCAAGGTTCACAACAGAAAATCTCTGGTAAGACCGAGGATTGTTATTTGTGTTCCTTCCGGAGTTACCCAGGTGGAAAAACGCGCTGTCAAAGATTCCGCTATACAGGCCGGAGCACGGGAAGTGTATCTTATAGAGGAGCCTATGGCTGCAGCTATTGGGGCTGGACTTCCCATACAGGAGCCTTCCGGTAATATGGTAGTGGATATCGGCGGGGGAACAACAGAGGTTGCTGTAATCTCGTTATCCGGAATTGTTTATACCAATTCTGTCAGGGTTGGCGGTGATGAAATGGATGAGGCAATTGTAAACTATATCAAGAGACGTTACAACCTGCTGATAGGAACATGGACGGCTGAGAAAATAAAAATGGAGATAGGCTCGGCATTTGCTGCCGAGGAAGAGATGAGTATTGAAATTAAAGGTAGGGATCTTGTTAACGGTATTCCCAAAACAATAGAGATTAGTGAGGGTGAAATAAGAGAAGCTCTTGATGATGCAGTGGTGAAGATTGTGGAGGCTGTAAAAGTTGCTTTGGAAAAAACACCGCCTGAGTTGGCTGCTGATATTGTTGACAGGGGGATAGTAAGTACAGGCGGCGGCGCTCTGTTGAAAGGTCTTGACAAAAGATTATCCCATGAAACAGGCCTTCCGATAATAGTTTCTGACGACCCTTTAACGGCAGTTGCCATAGGTGCCGGAAAAGCTCTTGATGAGCTGGAATTGCTTAAGAAAGTATCAGTGGTTTGATGTTTTCCAGAAAGAAATATATAATTTTTATATTACTTTTATTTCTTCTGATACTTCTGCAGGTGAAAGTACCCGAATCCAACAGGGTATTTAAAGGCATTGTGGGAAATATTTTAAATCCTGTATTATATTACAGTAATAAAACAGTGACGTTTTTCAGTGACTTATATAGTGATTACATTTATCTTGTCGGTGTTAAAGATGCCAATAAAGATCTCAGAAAAAAAGTCAGAAATTTACAGTTTGAAAACAGTATCCTTAAGGAGAAGCTTAATGAATATGAGCGTCTTAAAGAACTACTGAACTTTAAAAAAGCATATGATTTTAAAACTGTTGCAAGTAATGTTATAGGCAGAAATATTGACGGTTATTTGAAATACATTATTATTGATTCCGGAAAATCAGAGGGCATAAAGGTCAATGATGCCGTTATAAGCTCTGAAGGTCTGGTGGGAAAAGTTGTGGAAACTTACTATAACTCATCCAGGGTAAGTGTTATTTTAAACGTAAATAACTATGTGAGTGTGATGAATTTTAATACCCGGACTGTAGGTGTTTTAAGCGGCGATGGAGAAGGTGGTCTTGTTGTGGATTTTTATGACAAGCTTGACGATGTCAAAGAAAATGATTTGTTTATTACTTCAGGGCTTGGGGGGTTGTATCCAAAAGGTATCCCCATAGGGAAAGCTAAAAAAACTGTTGAATCCGTTAACGGGATTTTTCAAAAGGTTTTTGTTAAGCAGAATGTTGATTTTTACAAACTTGAAAATGTTTTAGTTGTTAGAAATGATTAAAAACAGATATGTTAAACTGTTGGGAATTTTAATTATATGTTATGTTTTTGTTTTAACGGTAGATGGAATCCTGACTTCTATCAGCTATCCTTTGCTGATTTATTTTATGATTGAGCATGAAATAAATCACAGCAATTTGATTCCGCATGCTCTTTTAATAGGTTTTTTTAATGATTTTGTTGTTATGGGTGTTTTCGGTATTTCAGTATTTAGCCTTATCCTGTTCTTTTTCCTAAAAGAGTTGTTTATCAGAATGTTGCACTATGAAAATATTTTTGTAAAATTTTTATATTCCCTGCTTTCATATTCCCTGTATGTAGTTTTGTTTGTGATTTTTAGCGGCCTGACTTCGGAAAGTGAGTTGAGCCTTTTTATCTTTCCTGTGATGATTAATTCTATACTATTTTTTCTTGTACTGTTTTTAAAGGATTTTAACTATGCTGTTTCGCTTTCTTGACGATAATATCCTCTTAAAGTACAAAAGACGCTCATTGCTTCTCATAATTATTACAGTACTCTTTTTCTCTGTGCTTGTTTTTCGGTTGTATTTTCTTCAGGTACTTTCATACGAGAAATACAAAAAATTATCGGAAGATAACAGAATACGAATTCTTCGGGTCAAAGCCCAACGGGGTTTTATAAAAGATAGAGAAGGCCGCATTTTGGTGAGAAATGCCCCCAGTTATAATTTGAGTATAATCAGGGAAGACACAAAAAATCTGGATAATTTACTGGAAAAAATAAAGAAAATTATTGATATTGATGTTGAAGCTGTTAAGGAAAAAGTTACAAAAAGCTATTACTATAATCCTGTCATTGTATACCGCGGGCTTGATTTTTCAGAAGTTTCCTACCTGTATGAACATTTACAGGATTATCCTGGTATACGCATAGATATGGACACAGTAAGAAACTATACAGATGGTTTTGCTTATAGTCATATAGTGGGTTATATGGGTGAAATAAATGACAGAGAGCTTAATCGTTATGAAAACTATATGGCAGGTGATTTGATTGGTAAAACAGGCATTGAGAGGGAGTATGAAAGCCAACTGAAAGGGAAAAATGGTGCAAAACAGGTAGAAGTAAACAGTCTTGGTCAGGTTGTTAAAACTATTAAGACCAAACCTCCCACACCCGGTAAAAATGTTGTTTTATCCATAGATCTTAAGCTGCAGAAATTTGTTATGGATCTATTGGAAAACAAAAAGGGTACCATGGTAGTTTTGGATATCATGAATAATAATGTAATAACAATGTTTTCATCCCCGAGTTATGATCTTAACAGGTTTGTACCTTATATAGGAAATGATTATTGGGAATTTCTCAATAAAAGTTTATCAAAGCCTATGATGAACAGGGCAATAGAAGGTCTGTACCCCCCCGGTTCCGTTTTTAAACTGTTGATGGCAACAGCTGCTCTTGAAGAAGATAAAGTGGAAGTGGACGATACCTTTAGATGTGACGGTGTTTTCAGATATGGAGCGTATAAGTACAGGTGCTGGAAACAATATGGTCATGGAGACGTGGATTTAAAACGGTCTATTGTGGAATCGTGCGATATATATTATTATAATGTGGGGCTGAAACTTGGTATTGATGTTATCAGTGACTACGCCAAAAATTTTTATCTGGGGAGAAAAACAGGTATAGACCTGCCAAATGAAAAGAGCGGATTATTTCCTGACAGAAGCTGGAAAAAACGAGCATATTCCCAGCCATGGTATCCTGGAGAAACAGTTATTACTTCGATAGGACAGGGGTATACCAACGTAACACCTTTGCAGGTGGCTGTTATGTTAAGCGGTATTTTTAACGGTGGAAACATTTATAAGCCCAGTGTTGTCAAAGGTATTGGCTCCTGGGATGATTTTGAACCTAAGCCGGTGGAGCTTATTAACAGGGTGCCTATTAAAGATTCCACAAAGAAAATTTTACTGGAAGCTGTTTTTGGAGCAGTCTACGGTGATAGGGGGACAGCTTACAGAGCAAGGGTAAACGATATAAACATAGGAGGAAAGACCGGAACGGCGCAGGTTGTGAGTTTGAAAAAATATGAAAAATACGAAGATGAAGATTTGCCGGAGCGTTTTCAGGACCATGCATGGTTTGGTGGAGTTTTTCCGGTGGAAAATCCCAGATATGTTGTTGTTTCCATGATAGAGCACGGAGGTTCCGGAAGCCAAAGTGCAGCTTCATCTGCCGGGGCACTTATTAATAAAATGGTGAAAATGGGTTATGTTTCAGATTGATAAAAGACATATTAAAAATTTCGATTATGTTCTGTTTGTTTTGGTTGTTGTCATTCTTCTTTCAGGAATAATGGCTATTTACAGTGCATCCTATAATGTGGAAATGCAGACCTATAGCTCTTACTACATTAAACAGATTATATGGTGTATTCTTGGTGTTGCAGTTTTTTTGATTTTTTCTGCAATCAGCTATAAAAGACTTATTTCCGCTTCTTTATTTTTATATATCATTGGCGTGATATCATTGGTTTATGTTTTGATGTTTGGCGATGTGAATATGGGGGCAAGGAGATGGATTGATATTGGAAATACCAGTATCCAGCCGTCAGAGTTTTTCAAGGTTATATGGGTGATTGTTCTTGGGCGTATCTTCAAAGATATAAACATGGATAATTTATCTTTTTACGAAATTATAAAAAAATTTTTACCCGTTTTAATACCTGTAATTTTGATATTTTTGGAGCCGGATTTGGGAACTGCTTTAATATTTCTTGTGGTTTGGGGGATAGTACTGCTTTACAGAGGAATCAATAAGTATACGTTTACGATAATATTAACGGTTGTTCTTCTTAGTATCCCGGTGATTTGGGCAAATATGCATGATTACCAAAGATCCAGAGTAATTTCTTTTTTGAATCCTGAATCTGATCCTTTTGGTTCCGGCTATCATGTAATTCAATCCAAAATTGCTGTGGGCTCCGGCGGTTTTGCCGGAAAAGGATTTCTGAAAGGTACTCAGTCTCATCTGAAATTTTTACCGGAAAAACATACTGATTTTATTTTTTCTGTAATAGGTGAAGAGTTTGGTTTTTTGGGTGCTGCTTTTATTCTCATCATGTTTTTTGGTCTTTTGCTACGGATAATTTATATTTCAACATATTCTAAGGAGCCAACAGCTAAAATTATCTGCGTTGCTGTTTTCGGCTTTCTTTTTTTTCAGTTTTTTGTTAATGCTTCCATGGTTATAGGGCTGATGCCAGTGGTGGGGTTGCCTATGCCTCTTATAAGTTACGGTGGCTCATCTCTGATAACTTTTATGGCTATGCTTGGTATTGTAAATTCTGTTTCCATGAGAAGATACGACAGACCGGCGGAATTTTAAATAAAGGAAACTATATGAACTATAAAGAATTGATTAATGTTGGTAAGCCTGCAAGATATTTGGGCAGTGAAATGAATACGTGGCATAAAAATCCCTCTGATAAGCTGCGTATATGTTTAGCTTTTCCAGATGTTTATGAGGTGGGGATGTCTCATCTTGGGATTAAGATTCTCTACGAAAATCTCAACAAAAATGCTAACCTGTACGCCGAACGTTTTTTTATGCCATGGCCGGATGCCATCAAAGAGCTTGGAAAAAGTATTTTCACTTCACTTGAAACAAAAACACCGCTTGGTGATTTTGATATTTTAGGATTCAGTCTACAGTATGAGCTTTCCTACACAAATGTACTATCCATTTTAAAGCACTCATCCATTCCTTTGCTAAGTGTTGAGAGAGACAGCGCTCCCGTGATTGTAGCCGGCGGACCATGTGTAGTGAATCCCAAACCTTTAGAAAAATTTATTGATGTGTTTTTTATAGGTGAGATGGATGAAGCTTTTACAGAAGTATGTGCAGAATATAAAAATACCAAATTGTCCGGAAGAATGGAGTGTTTGGAATTTTTTCATAAATTTGATTTTACCTATGTACCGGCTGTGGAAAAGGGGAAAACTGTTAAAAGAAAAATTTATTCAGAATTTTCAGAAAATGTTACTGTACATTCCCCACCGGTGCCTTCTATTCCGGCAATCCAGGACAGGGTTGTTGCTGAGATATCCAGAGGGTGCAGCAGAGGTTGCCGATTCTGCCAGGCTGGTATGATTTACAGGCCTGTAAGGGAAAGAAACGTTGAAGACGTTGTTAATAATATTCTGGAACAGCTGGAAAATACAGGTTATGAAACAGTTTCTTTGCTTTCACTGTCTGCAGCTGATTATTCATGCCTTCAAAACTTGCTGGTGACATTATCTGAATTGGTTGCGAAATCCTATATTTCACTTTCGCTGCCCTCTTTAAGAGCCGATAAAGTAGATGGCTATATCTTTGAGCAATTATCGAAAGTTCGCAAGTCAGGTTTTACAATTGCACCTGAGGCTGGCAGTCAAAAAATGAGGGATATTATTAATAAAAACCTTTCGGAAAATGAAATAATTGCTGCTGTTGATGCGGCGGCTAAAAATGGGTGGAAATCAGCAAAACTGTACTTTATGATTGGACTTCCTTTTGAAGAAGATGAAGATGTCCTGGCTATTGCAGATCTTGCAGGAAAAGTAAAAGCTGCTGTTAGAAGTGTGCCTGGTTTTGATATCAGCGTTTCAGTTTCCAATTTTGTGCCCAAGGCGTTTACGCCTTTTCAGTGGTGGAAACAGGATAATGCTGATAAACTTCATTATAAACATAATTTGCTTAAGAATGCTTTAAAACATATGAAATTGAAATTTAGTTTTCACAATATATATCAAAGTATTCTGGAAGGGATATTTGCCAAAGGAGACTATTTTTTAGGTGACATTTTGGAAAATGCCGTAGAAAACGGTGCTATGTTTGACGGTTGGACTGAGTATTTTGATTATTCTTTATGGGAAAAGGTTTTTGGCCAGTCCGAGAAAAAGGATATAATGTCATGTTTGCCTGATTATGATACCGATAGCAGTCTCCCATGGGATTTTATAGATATCGGTGTAAATAAGCAGTTTTTAATTTCTGAATACAAAAAGGCTGAAAAAGCTGGTATTACTGATGATTGCCGAAAAGATGGTAATAAAATGTTATGCACAAACTGTGGCGTTTGCAATTTCAGTACGATAAAGAACGATTTTGCCACTCCGGTGTCTGTGATTAATATTGATGAAGGCGTAAAAAATCAAAACGACTTAGAATATTATATGTTGAATTTTGAGAAAAAAGATGAAGCCGTTTTATACTCTGCCATTGAAACTTCCAGAATTTTTTCCCACGCCATGAAAATATGTAAAGTTGATATGGCATATTCACAGGGTTTTAATCCACAGCCCAAGATAAGTTATCTTTACCCTTTATCTGTTGGTGTAACCGGGTATAATGAAAAACTTGTGATAAAAGCTGATATAGCAGAAACTCAGCCGATAATTGATTGTTTGAACAGTATACTGGCCGGGGGTTTTTATATTAAAAATATTAAAAAGATGCAATCCAGACCATCGGAAAAAATGATAGCAGTTTATTCGTTCAGCAGGGATTGCTATGACTTTATTACAAAATATGCCGATAATAACAAAGCTGTCTATAAAAAAATTTCCAAAAAGGGCAAAGTAAAACATATAGATTTGTCTGATTATTTTGTAAAAAAAGATGATGAAAAATGTAGAGTTTATGTTAAAGTAAATAATAGTGGTGGATTTAATTTCCTTGCTTTTTTTGATAGCACTAATTATATTAATTTCAATGTAGAAATGTGCAGAGAAGAAATTTTTTTTGAAGAGGAGCTACATTATGTTTAAAGAAAATGCTTTGGAGTTGCTAAAAAAATCCGGTTATAAGGTTACCAAACCAAGGGAATGGATTGTGGAAGCTCTTGATGGCAATACTTCCCATCCATCTGCGATGGAGATTTTTGATCAGCTAAGGAACAATAATAAAAGTTTTTCATTTGCCACAGTTTACAATACTCTAGATACTTTGGTTAAATCCGGTGCTGTGAAGCAGGTAACTGCTGATCCCCAGTGCAGCAGGTATGATCCCAATACCTTTTCCCACGGACATTTTTATTGTAAAAAGTGCGGAAAAGTGAGTGATGTCTTTGATATAAATATGGATATGGCATCTGCATCTGTTAGTGGTAAGGTGGAAGAGTACGAATTAAATATTTTTGGTATTTGTGAAAAATGCTTGCAGGACGTGAACTAATACTTCCTGATGAGCAATTTTACCGGCACTGATTTTTGGGAATATATTTATAACCAGTTTACATCTGAGGTTTATATTGATACTGATCCTATTCTATTTCCCAAAACGTATTCCGGCAACATTGAGTTTATAGGCTTAGTGGCTTCTCTGTTTGCTTACGGGAGGGTGAGTTCCATACAGGCGTTCTTAAAGGATTTCTTCCACCA
>DDHP01000039.1:52193-78462 GCA_002338145.1 Deferribacteraceae bacterium UBA1873
TGCATACGACATACAGGTTCTGCTTGAATTTTTGGTGGATATATACAAAAAATATGGAAGTTTTGAGAATTTTTTTAGATACATTTCACTTAATCTTGAAGATGCATTGTCCGGATTTCTTAACATGGCTTCAGAATTTGGCTGCTGTAAAGGTGCCGGCAAAGGATACTTTTTTTTATTCCCCTCGTATGGAAAATCTGGATTAAAGAGATTGAGAATGTTTTTACGGTGGATGGTAAGGAAAGACAGCATAGACTTTGGTTTATGGAAAAATTATTCATCAGCGATGCTTACTTATCCTATAGATACACATATTTTAAGATTCGGTCTTAATTTCGGGGTGTTAACCAATGACTCTAATTCACACAGGAATGCTTTGAAAATTACCAGATATTTTAAATCTATTAATCCGGATGACCCTGTAAAATACGACTTCGCGATAACAAGACTGGGTATGCTGAACAGATGTATTTTTACTAACAGCAGGGCATGTGAAAACTGCAGTATAAGTGGTAAGTGTATTTTTAATTGACAAATATTCATAGAACTATATATTTGTTTTTGACAAATAAAGGAGGTAGCAATGTCACAAGTATTTACTGAAGAGAATTTCCAAAAGGAAGTATTGGAAAGTGATGTTCCTGTTGTTGTAGATTTTTGGGCTGTATGGTGCGGACCTTGCAAAATGTTGGCTCCTACGCTCGATCAGATAGCTGCAGAGTTTGAGGGTAAAGCAAAAGTTGGTAAGGTTAATGTTGATGAAAATCAACAGTTGGCGGCTCAGTACGGAATAATGAGTATACCCACTGTTATGATTTTTAAAGATGGAAAAGTTGTGGAGCAGTTTATAGGAGTTCAGCCTAAAGGTGTTTATGTTGATGCTCTTCAAAAACACTCGTAGAAAGGTTTTGTAGATGCCGATATTTGAATAAAAATGTGAAGATTGTGGGCAGGAATTCAGTAAGCTTGTATTCAAATCTGCAAAGAAAGTGGAATGTCCGAAGTGCGGCTTTGCTAATGTTACTAAAAAGTTTTCGACAATCTCTTCGATTTCATCCGGAAGTAATACTTCGGCACCTTCCTGTGGTGGTTCTTCGGGATTTAGTTGAGCTTAAGTTTATCCGCCAGGCTGGCGGTGTTTAATGAAACAACTGACCCCCTTGCTGGCTTGATGCAAGGGGGTTTTTTATAACTTAAGCAACGTTTCCTTAATTTCTTTACCAGGTTTAAAATAGGGAACTTTTTTAGGAGGTACCTTTACCTGTTCACCGGTTTTCGGATTTCTGCCAATTTTAGCTTTTTTCTCTCTTATCTTAAAGCTTCCAAAACCTCTTATTTCCACCTTATCCCCACTGCTTAATGCTTCTTTAATGTTGCTGAAAACATTATTTACAATAAATTCAATTTCCTTTTTTGTGAGGTTCGGATTGCTCTCCGATATTTTTTCAATAAGCTGTGATTTGGTCATATAAAACCTCCTGTAAGTTCTGGGCATATAAAAACGCTTAACATTTATTATCAAAGATATTATAACTTACTATCTTTTAATAGTAAAGTTAATTTACAAAATTCAGGAATGGTATGAACAGTTTTTTTGCTAAAGTTGTAAAATCAGGATCGGGGGTCTTTACCAGCAGAATACTTGGGCTGGCTAGAGATGTAGTTATAGCGGCATTTTTCGGCGCTTCCAAGTTCACCGATGCCTTTTTCATGGCTTATGCAATCCCCAATTTGTTCAGGGCTCTTTTTGCTGAAGGTGCACTGTCATCGGCTTTTGTCCCCATATTAAGTGAAAAGATGCATAAAGACTTAACACAAGCCAACAAGTACCTTACCGACTTAATGTTTGTACTGTCGTTTTTTACATTATCTATTGTTCTTATTTTTACAGTTTTTTCAAATATTGGTATTTTGATTTTTATTCCCGGATATGCAGGTGATACTGAAGTGCTTAATGCTGCTTCTCATATGCTAAGGATTGTTATGCCTTACTTATTTCTTGTCAGCTTATGCGGACTCCTTTCAGGATATCTTAATGTTTTGGGGAGTTACTATATCCCGTTATCTTCCACAGCGGTTCTCAATTTATCCATGATAGTTGCTGTAGTAATCGGCGGTTATTATGGCGGAAATATTTATTGCCTTGCCTGGGGAGTGTTTGTGGGTGGTTTTCTCCAGTTATTTTATATTATTATTTTTGCATATATCAAAGGCTTTCGCTTTAGAAAAAAAAAGAAGATAGACAAAATGGTAATGAAAACATTCAGACTTATTATTCCCTCCATCGGCGGAGTGGGGATTAATCAGCTTAATTTTACCATTGGCCGGATTATTGCCTCTTTTTTGACTCAGGGAAGTATATCATATTTGTATTATGCCAGCAGGCTATTTCAATTCCCACTTGGGGTATTTTCCATTGCATTAAGCACCGTTTCTCTTTCCGAAATCAGCAATTCTTACAGTAGAAATGACAAAGAAAATGTATCTTTACTTATTGATAAATCAGTTCTTGCTATTTTAGTGATAATAATACCGGCTACGATTGGTTTGTTTTTATTGTCATCGGAAATAGTCAGGCTTGTTTTTGAGTACAATTCTTTTTCTGCAGAAGACACTCTAGCTACTGCTTCAGCTTTGAAAATGTATACTATCGGTTTGATATGTTATTCTTTTGTAAATCTTTTTACAAAAGTTTATCATTCAGTAAAAGATACGTTAACGCCTGTAAAATATGCATTTATCAGTTTTCTGCTTAATATAGGATTGAATCTTATTTTTATAAACTTTGTAGGGCATGCAGGGATAGCACTTGCATCCAGTATAAGTGCCGGAGTGAATGGAGTGCTTTTATATCGGGGTATATCCTATTATTCTTTTGATTTAAAAAAGTATTTCTCTTTTATTCTTAAAATAGTGATTGCAGCATGTGGTATGATGCTTGTACTTTTGTTATTGAAGAATTTAAATATTCATGTTTTAGTTAACATTATTGTATGTGCAGTTATTTATTTCATGTTGTTGTATATGTTTAAAATACGTCTGAGTGAGGTTTTGAAATGAAGGGATGTATCCAGAGAGTGGATGAAGCGTCTGTAACAATTTATGATACTGAAAGCCGTAAAATAAATAAAGGCATTGTTGTTTTGCTGGGTATTGATAAAAATGATACACTTAAAGACTGTAAATGGCTGGCAGAAAAAATCTCTGGTCTTAGAATTTTTCCGGATGAAAATGACAAAATGAGTCGAAGCCTTCTGGATATTAATGGGGAAATGTTGATTGTAAGCCAGTTTACGCTGTCAGCTGATTGCAAACAAGGTAAAAGACCTGATTTTGGTAATGCCATGGAACCACAGGGTGCAAAACGTTTGTATAATGAATTTATCAATCAATGTATCAATATTATGGGAAAGACAAAAATTGCCACCGGTGAATTTGGTGCCAAGATGAAGGTTTTTTTGGTAAATAACGGGCCGGTGACTTTTTTGATAAATACTTAAAAATTTTTAAAAGGAGTCTTTATGAAGATTGATGTGCTTCAGGTTGGTCCTCTTATGGTTAATTGTTATATTGTTCATGACTCTGGTGAATGTATAATTGTTGATCCCGGGGGTGATTTTGAAAAAATACGGGAATATATCGATAATTCAGGAATAAATCCAGTGGGTATATTCAATACACACGGACATTTTGACCATATTGGGGCAGTGAATAAATTGAAAGAGTATTACGGTATTAATTTTTATCTTCACGAATCGGATGTTTTTATTGTTGAAGAAAGCGCCAGTCACAGTGCCTTTTTTGGGATAAAAGAAATAGAAGTTCCCAAGGTAGATAAATATGTGGAGGATAACGAGTGTCACAATTTTGGCAATGTAAGCTTTAAAGTGTTGCATACGCCAGGGCATTCACCTGGTGGTGTTTGTTACTATTTTGAGAGCGAAAAATCGGTGTTTACCGGTGATAGTCTGTTTGAACTATCAATTGGGCGTACTGATTTTCCGTACGGAAACATGGAAAAGTTGGTGGAATCAATAAAAAATAAAATTTTTACTTTAGGTGATGATGCTCAGGTGTATCCGGGACATGGCGAAAAAACAACAGTGCTTAAGGAGAAAAGGTATAATCCATTTGTGAAATAAAATACAGGGGGCATTTTAGACAATGATGCCCCCTGTTGGAACTGTAGTTATGCTACATCAACTATTTCAACGTTAAATGTTATTTTTCTGCCGGCTAACGGATGGTTAAAATCAATTTTAACATTATCATCGCTTAATTCTTTTACCAAACCTCTGAAATTTTGTTCATTTTCGTCTGTCAGGTCTATGTACATGCCTTCCTGGATACTGTCGTCAAGCTTAATATTTTGTCTCGGAATATCGGTAATGGCATCTTCCTGGATTTCTCCAAATGCCTGTTCCGGGTCCAACTCTATGGTTTTTTCTTCACCTTTGTTCATTCCTATAAGCTCTTTTTCCAGATCTGGCAGTAATTGATTTTCTCCCAGTTGTACTGTAAGAGGCTCCTCCTCTTTGGTTGAATCTACTACTGTTCCGTCTTCCACAGTTACCGTATAGTGAAAGACAACTTTTGAATCACTTCCTACTTCCATTTTACACCTCTTTATAAATTGATAATGCTTTCAGCATTTATTTTGCCTACCTGCTGACAGGCAATCTTATCACAACCTAACATTAAAAATGTAAAAATCAATAGTAATCTGGGTAATGTTATTTAAAGTTTGCTGTTTTTCTGAAATTATTTGAGCCTATGTGAGCCCTTCTTGTTGGTTCCGGAATTTTGTATTTATCTGTGAATTCTAAAATAATTTGTATACTGCTTTTAATATCAATTTTATTTCCTGGGGATACATAAACCGGTTTTGTATTGTCTTTTGTGCGTACTGCGGCACCAACTATCTTGTTTTTATATGTCATAAACGCTGTACTTCCTTTTTTCTCCGACAGTTTGGTATGAGATCCCACAAGAATTTTCTTTGCACATCCTATAGTTATTTTATCAAATACTACTCCGAAATGTGAGGCCAGCCCTAATCCCCTGGGATGAGCAATTCCTTGTGAGTCCAATATGAAAATATCCGGTTTTATTTGAAGCTTTTGTAACGTTTTGTAAATTATAGGTAGTTCTCTGAAAGACAACAAACCGGGTATATAGGGTATTTTTAGTTTCTCTGAGTAAAATTGCTCTTCTACTGTTCTTAATTTGTTGTCCATAACTGTTATGCAGCAAAAACCGATTTCTGTTTTTTTTTCAAAGGACACATCAATACCTGCAACATAGTTAATGTTTTTATTTTTTAATGGACAAATCTGTACTTTTTTTGATAGTTTATACTGCAGTTTTGCCAAGTCTGTATACACAATGGGAAACTTACCTTTTTTGTGATAAAATGTGAAGTATTTTTATTTGCAGACAGAAAAGAAACAGAATGGCTAAAAAGTTTTAGCGTAGTTTATATAAAAATTAAAAAACGGGTTGAACATGAAACTTGGCATTAGTTTAGGAAGTGGCGCGGCAAGGGGACTTTCCCACATCGGCTTATTGAAAGCTTTTGAGGAAGAAGGAATAGTGCCATATGCAATAAGTGGCAGCAGTATGGGAGCATTAATTGGAGGTATCTATGCTGCCGGTTATGAAATGGCAACGTTAGACAAAAAAATCAGAAATCTTGATTGGAAAATTTTTACGGAATTTTTCGATTTGAAAATTTCCAAAAACGGTCTTGTGGATGGGAAAAAAATTGAAAGATTTATTTATGAATTCACAGGGGATATAAATATTTCTGCGTTGGAGATAAAGTTTTCTTGTGTAGCCACTGATGTTCTTACCGGAAGAGAAGTGGTTTTCAAATCTGGTAATTTAATCAAAGCGTTACGTGCAAGCATTTCATTTCCGGGTATCTTTATTCCACAATATTATGAAGATAAATTCCTCATAGATGGGGGGATAAGAAATCCTGTTCCTGTGGATGCTCTACCAAGTGATTGTGATATCAGGATAGCTGTTGATGTGGGACCTTTTGTTGTTAAGGAAAAGTTGGAGGGTAGAATTAACTCTGTTAATAAACGCCCCCAAAAAAGTAAAAAAAATGGATTTGGTTTTTCGATTAATAATATGCTCAGGGAAGTTTTATCAAAAAACGGAGCTCATGAGGATATTATTTACCCAAATATTTTTGAAACACTTGTACAAACAATAGCTATAATGCAGAATTCTGTTTTTGAAAGTAAAATGAATGGAATTAAAAACTGTATGGTTATAAGACCTAAGCTTGAAAAGTATAAATTGACGGACTTTACCCAGGCGGGTGACATTATAGATATTGGTTATGATGAGGGTAAAAAGATAATCAGAGAGGTACTTTTTGAATAATCTCCCTGCTGAGAAACGTATTGCTTTTACCGGAATGGTTGTAGCATTGATGTCGATAAGTGCTTTTATCAGAATACCTTTACCTATTGTACCGTTAACATTTCAACCGCTGGTTGTGATGCTTATTCCAATGGTTTTCGGTGCTGCTATTTCTTTTTCAGGGATGTTTTTATATCTTGTTATAGGACTTATGGGGATACCCATTTTTGCACACGGAGGAGGGCCGGCATACGTGCTTAACCCTACGTTCGGATACCTTATAGGTTTTATTATATCTTCTTTGGTGATTGGTTTTATTTCGGAGAGATACAGGCAATTTAAAGGCTTTGTGGCAGGTGGATTGCTGGGTTTGATTGTTATTTATGTTTTAGGTGTGCTTTATTTGTATGTTAATATTAATTTCATACAGGACAAACGTATGGAATTGTCTACTGCAATTAAAGTTGGTTTCCTGGTACCGATTTGGTTTGATATAATAAAATTATTTGTAGCATCATTTTTGGCTGTTAAACTTAGAAAAGTCCTGGATGATTAAGTTATTTTTTTATAAAATTTAGTATATCAAGGTGGTTGTTTATAACCGGGGCTTCATAAAGCTTATTGGCGTATGCAACAAAAGGTATTTTTGCCTCTTTGGCAGCAAAATAATCTGTGCTGGAGTCCCCTATATACAATGTTTCTTCGGGAATAGTACCGAAATAGTTCAAAATTTTGTAGAGTCCTTCTGGATGTGGCTTTGCATTTTCCACATCAAAAGATGTAACTTTGTAGTCAAAGAAGCCATTTAAATTGTAATGCTTCAGAAGGTAATGCAATGATTTGCCCCTGTTAGTAAAAATTGCCATTGATATTTTCATTTCCTTTAATTTTTTTAATGTTATCTCAAGATTCATCTCCGGTTCCATAAGATGAAGGAAGTGACGAAAATTCATATTGTTGGCAAATTCAAGAATTTCCTTTTTTTTGGCAATATCGTCTGTAAGCATATCTATTATTTCAGTATTTGTTTTCATCATTGCGTTTTTCACTTCATCCGGATTGTTTTTATCTAATTTAGGGAGATTAAACTCATCACAGACAAAATCATAGTATGCCAAAACAGCTTTTTCACTTTTAAAAAGAACACCGTCGCAATCATAGATTACAAGCTTTGTCAATGTTTACTCCTTTAACAAACATGCTTATTGTTATAAACTTCTAAGACAGATTAAAAAAAAACACGGAAAATACAAGTTTTTTCTAAAGTTTTTTTCTGTAACGTCGATTTGACAAATAGCAACAAGGAGGTTGTGGATGGAAGATTTGCGGATTGGCGGAATCGTTTCCGGAATGGATACAAACTCAATCGTTGATACTATGGTGAAAAGGGCAAGAATCTCCCTTGACAGAATGCAGGGTGATTATGAGCTTAAAGCCCTGGAAAAGAGTATGTATCAGGATTTTAGTTCCAAACTCACCTCTCTTAAAACCGAACTTTTGAGTATGAAACTCGAATCCACTTTTAAATCTAAAACGGCTGACAGCTCTGATCCATCTGTTTTGACAGCAACAGCAAGTACCAATGCAAGTGTCGGGTCACATACCATAAGTATTGATCAAACAGCTACAAATGCATTTTCTAACAGTCAGTTTCTGAGAGCTGCAGTTTATAAAAAAGGTGCCGGGATTGAATCTGTTTCGGGTAGACCTGACAGTTTTATTGAAGGTAAACATGAAGTAAATGTTAATCAGCAAAACATCAATGGTACCGATTATTTTATTGGTAAAGATGTGTTTACTCCAAAAAATCTTGGCAGTTTTCAGCAGAAGACTGGTGGGAATCCTATTGCAAATATAAATGATGCCGGCGAACTTACTACAGGCATTACCGGGGGGAAATTCAGTATTACAGTTGACTCCACTGAAATTTCCACAACGATTGATGCAGCAGCAGGTGATGATATAAACTCAGTTGTTCAAAAAATTCAATCAGGTCTCAATGATGAAATAAATGCCCATTTTTCTACAACGAATGTACAATATGTAACTGCTTCTTCCAGTATGAATACTAATACTGGGGAATGGAAATTTTCTTTAAGCAAGACATCGTTGGAATCATTTGGTTTTTCTATCAATGATACGCCATTATCAGAACGTCTGGGATTTTATGATGCTGGTTCAAATATTACTGTAACGAACTCTGTTACAAAAATTGAAAGATATTTTGCAGCTGTTGATGAAAATACACTCTTAAATAAATTTAACAGTTCTCAAGGGGGACTTGTTAACGGGTCTGTTTTAAAAACTGCAAACGGTGGATTGACTGAAGGGAGCTTTTCTATTGCTCAGGATTCCTCTCTCAATGTTTCAGCAGCCACACCCACAAAAATCTTGGGGAATACAGTTTCAAGTGGCGGAGGCCTTAATACTTCCGTTAAAGGTTTGCAAAATGCCAACTTACTGAATGCTCCGTCTGAAAGTACAAATGGTACTTTTACTATTAACGGGACAAAAATTAATATACAAGATTATACCCAGATTTCTGTAGATGAACTTATCGGTAAAATTAATTCATCAGGTGCCGGTGTTACAGCTTCTTATAATGCAAATGAAGATAGAATTGAACTTAAATCCAATTATGATGGGCCAGGTAAAATTTCTCTCGGGGATATCTCTGATACAAGCGATGCTTTATCAATACTCAGACTTTCGGCTGGAGAAGGTGCCAGTGCAGTTTTGGGAACAACAGATGGCTATATAGATCCAAGTACAAAGCTGTCTGATTCGGGAATGACAGCCGGCATCTCTGCTGGGGTGTTTACTATAAACGATGTATCCATATATGTGGACCCCTCAAAAGACAGTCTGAACGATGTTATTTATAAAGTAAACAACTCAGGTGCTAATGTTACAATGAGTTATGATTCTAATACGGATAAAGTAACTGTCCGTTCAAATGGTGTGGACAAAGTCTCTTTTGGCTCCCCCAATGATTCCAGCAATTTCCTTGAGGCGGTCAATCTTACTGATAATACACTGGAATCTAAAAGCCTTGGGAAAGAGGGCAGGTATGCTGTTTTAAATGTTGATGGGGTGGATTACGTACGAAAAGAAAATAAAATTGATGATATTATAGATGGTGTAACATTGAATCTTAATAATGTAAGCAGTGGTTTTGTTAATTTAAATATAAATGTTGATACAGACAAAGCAGTGGAAACCACAGCAAAATTTATTCAGCATTACAATACACTTATGGAAAAACTTTCACCTCCTGAAATTGAGGATCAGGATAAAGAATATCTCGAACCGTTGACAGATGAAAAGAAATCTCAGATGACCGATTCCGAAGTTGAGGAGTATCAGAAAAAATGGGAAG
Source organism: Deferribacteraceae bacterium UBA1873 (assembly GCA_002338145.1). Classification (GTDB taxonomy): domain Bacteria; phylum Chrysiogenota; class Deferribacteres; order Deferribacterales; family Flexistipitaceae; genus Flexistipes. The sequence continues at coordinate 61,948 of DDHP01000039.1, forward strand.
AATTTAATCAGTACAGAATGATTAACAGAAGTTCTGAGTTAAGATCTTTAAGGACAACATTGAGATCGAATCTTCTTAATCAGGTGCCGGGAATAAATGGCGATTACCAATCTCTGTCTGAAATCGGTCTTGATATAGCAGGAGATGGAAACATAGAAATAGAGAAAAAAGGAATGCTTTTGGTAGATTCCACAGATTTGGATGAAATAAAGGATGCTTTGAAAAACAATGTTAAATTTAACGAAGCATTATCAACTAATCCGGATGATGTTTACAATCTTTTTGCCCAGGATAATGAAAACGGAAGAGGATGGGCGAGGCTTTATGAAGAAAAGATTAACCAGTACACAAGTAGTGGGGGTATGATAGCAAACAAAATAGGCCCATACGGATCAATAGATAGGTCCATGATGAGAATTATGGAGCAGATGACAAGGGAAGAAGAGAGAATGAATAACAAAATGGACAGACTCTGGAGGGAGTTTAGCAGAATGGAGGAACAGATTTCTCAGATTCAAAGCCAGGGAGACTATATGATGCAAATGTTACAATCAACAAAATAATCTTATATATTTCAAGGAGGAAATATGGTATCAAATCCTTACAAAACTTATTTAAAGCAAGAAATCGAAGGTGCAACAAAAGGTAAGCTTGTTTTATTGCTTTATGACGGGGCTATTAAATATCTTAAAATATCGGTAAAATATCTTTCTGAAAATAAACTTAATGAAGCCCATACGAACATAATTAAAGCTGAAAATATATTATTCGAGCTTATGTCCACTCTGAACATGGATACCGGAGAAATAGCCGATAACCTGCTCAGATTGTATGATTACATGATTTGGCAGTTGGTTCAGGCAAATAAGGACAAAGATGAAGAAAAAGTACAACCTGTGATTGAAATTCTTTCCACGCTCAGGCAAGCATGGAAAGATATTGTGGAAATAGAAGATAAAGGCAATACCGATTCGGGTAAAACCGTAAGTAAAGAGGTTAAAAAATCGGTAAATTTTGCCGGGTGAGGTCACCATGGTAGTAAATTTTGAAGGTAGCATTGTTAATTTAAAAGAACGTATCAATCAGGTGGAAAAGCGAAAAAGCGAGTCTTCTCAACTTGAAGCCAAGTCTTCAGCAAAAAAAGCTGAGAAGACCGGAGAGGCTGAAAAACAGCGCGGGTTGGCAGATGTCGTCGCTATTAAACGTGAAAATCAGCTGGCTGCCGACTCCAATCCCATCAGATCCAAGGATGATGCTGTGAAGTTAATGGAAGATCTGAAAACAGCGTTAAAAAAGGATTTATCTGAGGCGCTTGAAGCTCATACCAAAGCTGATCCCGACAGAGTTATGAAATTTTATCCTTTTGACTAAAGCGGGGTGATTTGATGAATGTTTCAGCTATCAGTAACTATCAACTGACAAATATTCAGTATGATTACAGTGTCAAAATGACAGCAAAGCAGCAGGATCATGCAGAAGTCCAGGGCGCCCAAGTTATGAAACTGATTAATTCAGCCTCTGTTATAAATGAAAACAAGGTTGATGTGTACGCCTGATTGAAGTATAGTTCTTTAATGAACACTAATTTTGAAATTATTTATGAAAAAATAATCCAGTTTGCCAATCAGATTTTATCCAACAATACCATTGATGAAAAATTCCAGGAAAATATCAATATTTACAATAATTTTTTTCATCAGATGATTCAGCTTTTGGATGATTTGGAGTCTGTGGACAGCACCACCAGAGATAAAGTCAGAAAGTTATACAATAAAAATTATGAAGTGGAAAATCATTTAACCAAAATGAAATATGATATAAAAAAAGAGATTTTTAAAGCAAACAAAAGTGAAACGTTAAAGCGTGTTTACGGTGGCAAAACTACAAGTGGTTTTTCAAGGAAAAGCTGACTTTTATGGAAAAATGGAATGTTATTAAATACTATAGAGATATTTTGCAGTCAGAAGAGGGGACAATATTAAAACCCGGCAAAGTAAAAATTGCCCTTATTTATCCTAACACTTATGATATAGCCATACAAAACATAGGATTTCAGTCCGTGTATTACTACTTCAATACTATTGAAAATGTAAGTTGCGAGCGATTTGTCCTGGATTACTATGAAGATAATTTATCGATTGAGAGTCAGAAATTTTTGGCTGAGTTTGATATTATAGCACTGAGTATAAATTATGAAGAAGATATCCTGAATTTTATCAAATTCTTAGAATGTCAAAAAATTCCCGCTTTTTGTGCTGGAAGAAATGATTCTTTTCCGGCTGTGGTTGCAGGGGGAGCACTTTGCAGTATAAATCCCTGTCTTCTGATTTCCGTTGTGGATGCTCAGATTGTGGGGGATATTGAGCCTGTTTTGAATGATATATCACCTGCTTTGGCCGGTTACAGAAACAAAACAGATTTTTTGAGCCGGATTAAAGAATTAGATTGTGTGCTGATAAATAATTCCGGCAAAAAAGCTGCGGCCTTAAGGAAGAACAGCGATATGTTTTCTTACTCACATATTGTTGCCCAAAGAGGTGATTTCAGCGGGGAATTTTTGGTTGAGCTGTCAGGGGGATGTAAATACAGTTGCAGATTTTGCACATCTTCCTATTCGTTTAAGCCGTACAGGGTGTTTGACAGGGATAAAATTTTGGAAAAAATCATGAAATCCAAAGCTAAGTCTGTGGGACTTATTAGCGCTGCTTTTGGTGATTTACCGGATGTGAAGAATTTTTTGTCTCAAATTAAAAATTTGGGAATGGGAGTTTCTGTTTCCTCTTTACGTATTGATACACTAAATACAAATCTTTTAAGCCTTCTTAAAGAAATGGGAGTGAGATCTATAACAATTGCAGAGGAAACAGCTTCAGAAGATTTGAAACATCTTATAGGAAAATATATTAGTGCCGATGAAATTTATGAAAAGGTTGAAATTATTGCAGCTTCGGGGATAGAAAATCTTAAGCTGTATTATATGATCGGTTTACCTGGCGAAACAATCGGTGATGTTGAAAACATTATAATACATTTAGAAAAAATAGCCGATGTTTTCAGACAAACACAAATAAAGCAATTCAATAGAATTGGCAAAATAAAGGTTTCGGTAAATATATTTATACCAAAACCTTTTACTCCAATGCAGTATTTTAATCTTGAAAGTAAATCAATGATTAGGAAAAAACTGAATTTTTTGAAAAAACGCTTGGGAAGCATTCCCAATGTAAAATTTGACTTAATGTCCTATAATCAAGCGTTTCTTCAGGCTTTTTTGTCAAAATCCGGTTTTGATATACAATATTTTTATAAATATTTTATAGAAAACAATTTTGATGTAAAGGCTGCTCTCAGTAAATATAAGTCTGAATATGGACTTGACTTTATGATGCAAAAAAAGGATTTTGACTGGCACAAAGTACTGGATCACGGAACAGATCAACTGATAAAACGAGAGTTTGAAAAATGCTTAAAACTAAACAGGGACTAATATATTATGAAGTTGATACAAAAGATTCGGATATTCTTTGTTTTACAACCACAAGAATAGGCGGATTTGGCATCGATTTTTTTGACTTTGGAGATAATACTAACAAAGAGCTCAGTGAGAAAAATTATGCTTTGTTGTGTAGTGTTTTTAACCTGCCGGGAATGCCCGAAAAAGTCATACAGACACATTCTGCAAATGTGCTGGATCTGGATAAATATTACGAAAAATCCCGATATGCCTATGACGGTATGATAACTTCGGCTGTTAATGTCCCATTGGGAATTTTAACTGCCGATTGCTATTCTGTGCAAATTATAGGCGAAAATTTAATAAGTAATCTTCATTGTGGATGGAGAAGTGTATATTCTGGTATTATTGAAAATACACTGAGATTATTTCAGATGAAAGGGGAGAAAACACTAAAAGCGGTGGTGGGTGTCGGAATCTGCAGTAATTGTTATGAAGTGTCTGAGGACTTGGCAGAAAAATTCGAGAGTAAATTTGGTTTCCCAGATATAGCTGAACGAAAAAACGGAAAATTTTATCTTAATTTGAGAAAAATAATTGAAAAAAATTTGAAAAGGTTAGGTGTGAGTGAAATTATTCATTTACAAAACTGTACTTTTTGTAATAAATATTTATATTCTTTTAGAAGAGATAGAGAAAATGCCGGGAGGATGATTACTATTATAGTGAGGAAGGGATGATAGAAAAATTTTTTCTTTTCATTGTATACTAAAGAGATTATCTTAAAAATAATGAAGATACATGAATTTTGATATTTTTATCTCTGGGAACGAACACTAATTTCCAGATGGTTACAAGGAACTAATCAAATATGGTTAGGGTAGACTCTAAAATTTTTGAACGAAGTAATTATAAGTGAGGTACGCATGTTTTTAATTGGTTTTTTAGTGAAGCTTTATATTATTGTTTTGTTGCTAAGGACATCAATGACACGTCAGGAGCTGTATTTTAATCCATTCGGCAAACTTATAGCATCTTTGACTGAGCCTTTGTATTCAACTGTTTTGAAAGGTGAAAATAAGTCAAAAGCTGACAAGATGACACCGGTACTTATAATAATTTTAGTTGTTTTATATGCTTTTCTTTTTTGGGTATTAAGCGGATACTCTATGGTTCAGTCTGTTGTAGTGGCTGCCGATGATATACTTGTTTTTCTTATGCTTTTTTACATTATTGCTATTATTTTGGGCAGTATGGTTAATACCTATGGTGCTTCCTTTTATACAACTTTTTTTCACAGAATGGGGCTTTTCTGGGTCAGGTTTGCAAGAACTATTACGAATATCCCCGGTAATACTATTGTAATACCTGCTATAATTTTGGTTTTTATTGCTTTCGTAATTTTGGACTCCGGCTTGTGGATATTGTTTAACGCTATCGGTCAGAATGTTATCGATCCGGTGGGTACAATGTTGTATGTTATAAAGAACGGTCTTTTGTCGATTGTGGGAATTATGCATTATTTGACGTGGCTTATTATAATAAGAGCTTTGATGTCATGGGTTAGCCCGGATCCTTCAAACTCTGTTGTTCAGTTAATACATGCTCTCACTGATCCTATTATGAAGCCATTTAGCAGAATCGTGCCGCCTATCGGAATGATAGATATTTCTCCGATAATTTTGATTTTTCTTATTGAATTTTTGAGAATATTTCTTACCCGCTTGATTGGAATTGCTTTTTAATATTTTGCTGAACGCAAAATTACGAAGAATCTGAAAATGTGGTGTATAATAATGTTAATGTTATTTTTATATAGTTAAGAGGTGAAAATGTGGTTATTTAGACTTATTTACTCAATTTTTATATTTGCTGTCTTTATATTTTTTCGTAATACGTTGGATATTGATATTTACTACGCTATTACATACGCAATAGGAATTGTTTTGGCGATTAATTTGGTGGAAACGCTTATTGTGGACTTAAAGAGCATGAAAGTTGCTTCCGGATTTGTAGGAGGTTTGCTTTTTTTACTTATTGCTTTTGTTGTTATGACTGCGCTGGAAGCTTTTGTCAATGAAGCTTTTAAGATGGCTTTTTATTTTGTTTTTGCCTACCTGGGTATTTTTATTGGCTATAAGAATAATAACCTCGTAGAAACATTGATCAATAAAATGTACAAAAAGCAGTCTAAATCCAAAGTTGTGGAAATTCCCAAAGTTCTTGATACTTCAACATTAATAGATGGTCGTATTGCTGATATTGTGGAAACAGACCTTATTGAAGGCAAACTTGTAATTCCCATGTTTGTTTTAAAGGAGTTGCAAAATATTGCTGATTCCCACGATCATTTGAGAAGACAAAAGGGCAGGAGAGGGCTTAATATATTGAAAAGACTTCAGGAGCAGAAACATATTCCCACCGAAGTATCCAATGAAGACTTCCCTGATCTGGGCTCAGTTGATGAAAAACTGGTTGCTTTGGCAAAAAAACTGGAAGGAAAAATCATTACTACTGATTTTAATTTACTAAAAGTAGCTGAAATTCAGAATGTAAAGGTACTTAATATCAACAGTCTTGCTTTGGCTTTGAGGCAGACTGTTTTGCCTGGTGAAGAGCTTACAATAACTATACTGAAAGAGGGAAAAGAGCATTCGCAGGGTGTTGGTTATCTTGAAGATGGTACGATGGTCGTGGTGGAGCATGGTAAAAATCATATTGGAGAACAGGTTAATGTTGAAGTAACAAGCTTACTTCAAACAGATTCAGGCCGCATCATTTTTACAAAGATGAAATAATATGAGCCGCAGAGTTTCAGCGATTATACCTGCCGGCGGAGTAGGGAAAAGATTCGGTTTAAACAGTAAAAAACAATATTATCTGTTTAATAACAAACCGATTATTTATTATACATTGGAAAAACTTATATCTGCATATGCTTTTTATGAGATTATTATCGGTGCTGCAAAAGAGGATTATGAATTTCTTGGAAAAGTGTGCAAACAGCTCAATATCGGTAACGTAAAATTTGCCGAAAAAGGTGCAGAGCGCTACAATACTGTATATAATGCAGTTAAACAGAGTTGTGGAGATTATATCCTAGTCCATGATGCAGTCAGACCGTGTGTGGATAAAGATGTAGTTGTGAATGTTATTAATTCAGCTTTTGATTCCGGTGCGGCAATATGTGGCATAAAACCGTCGGATACTGTTAAAAGTGTCGAAAAGGGCAGGGTAAAAAAAACTTTGGATAGAAATAAACTATTAATGGTTCACACCCCCCAGTGTTTCATAAGGGAGATTCTGGTTAAATCTTTGGAAAATATACTACCTTCAGATAGTATTACAGATGATTCCTCTGCAGTTGAGTTGGCAGGATATGATGTGACAGTGGTTATGTCAAATCCTGAAAATATTAAAATAACTACAATGTCTGATTTGGTGTTTCTTGAGAAATACGTAAACGTGTAGCCATTGATATAAATAATTTTGTACAGATTACATTGGATTCACTATTTGCAGACTGAGTTATTAAAATAAATGTTTTTATATAAATTTTGGATTGATGTCTGGTTTTACAGGACAGAAGTATCAAAATAATCAATATTGTCGCTATAAAAGTATTTTATGCGGTTGTAATAATTGTTATCTTCCATTGAACAGACGATTGAAATGAGATAATTACTATTTTCTGCTATGAAATCTCCGGTTTCACAGTTTTCGTTGTAATATCCTGAGTTTTGTAAGTCATTCTCTTTTGAAGATACAAGTTTGTTCATATCTTTATAGTCTATTTCACACGGCCAGCCGTATTGAAATAAAGAATCTCCATTTACAGTCTGATTATAAGAATATTCATCACAGATGCTATTATCGCAGGTTTTTTCAGTTATCTGTATTATATAACTGTTCCCATATGTTTGGCATGAGCCTGGATTAAACGTTATATCCACAATATTTATATCATTTGTACGTTTCTCGATATAAACAGTGTGGTTAAAATCCTCTTTGCTTATTTTTTGGGTATGGGTCAGTTGATCCATATTTCCCCTGAAATTTATGTCTGTATTGTCTATATCAAAATCACTCCCGAAAAAGATATTCCACTGAAATTGTGAATTGGAATCTGAACCCGAAGAACTGTAATGGCTGCTGAAACCTACGTTACAAGCAGCGGCAACAAAAATTACCAAAATAACAATTGCTATTTTTCTCATGATAATAAGCAAAATTCCTGTAAAATTTTAACATTAATATTAAATTGCTCATTATGTCAAAAAGTGCAATAGTTTATAATTGCTATTTTCCATTTTTTGCAATAAGAGCATCTTCAATGCACTTTAGGCACATTTCACAGTCTAAACTCGAAAAGATTGTTATTGCTTTATCGTTTCATATGATAGAGAGTTTTCACTACTAATATGTAGAACTTGGCTTGGTAACTTTTTCCATCCGAAAAGTCAGCACATTCTTAAAAACAGGATGCTGAACCGAGTGGTTGCCTTTGGCTAACACCAGTTTGAAAAATTGGTAAACATGTTGTTAAACATCCAATTTCAGAGCTTTGCTCAATAGCTTTACTGTCAATCTGTAGCATCCGGGCTAAGTGAGGACAACCTTGTGTGAACAACTACGCACTTGCCCTGTGAAATATTTATCCAATTAAATGCGGGCCTTTTTCACGAGGGTTTCAGGGGCTCATAGTTTTTGAATAAAAACTATTTTAGTTTAATAAGGAAATTTCCGAAATCAAAGTAGTCAATCTCATCTGAATTCCTGCCTCCGAGTCTCGGGTCATATTCCCTATAGTTTACCAGAGCTATTTCTGCATTTTGTGGAATTGTAAATTTCAGGGTTTCGCTTTCGCCGTCAATTAATGCAAAGGTTCGCTTGTTTATCCCTTTGATGAGCTTTTTACCATTATAAAATCTGACATACAGCTCAGATTTTAATAGAAGATCAAACGATTCATTCTTAATATTAATTTTTAATGTATTCTCTTCTGACTGCCAGGTATATTTCATCCTGGCTGTTTTAAAACTTTCACCTTTTTCCAGTTTTGGCGACACTTGCTCCAGATTTACTGCACAGGCAGTAAATATTAGAATTGAAACCAACAGTAAGAGTAAATTTATATATTTTTTATTCATAATTGTTAATTTATAACTCTGAATAAATTTATCAATAGAAATTATATTTTTTTTTAGTTTTATGCCGCAATGCCAGTTGTCGGGAGGAAGGTTGGATAAGCCTGCGAAAAATGGGGTGATGCCAGAGTGCATAGCTTGACATTCAAACAGATCGGTGTATCATGAGTCAATATTTCTTATAGAGAGGGTTATCTATGTTATTTGAACCAATAAAGATTAAAGATCTTACAATTAAAAACAGAATTGTTATGTCCTCTATGTGTATGTATTCCTCTTCAGATGGCTTCCCAACTGACTGGCATAAAATCCATTACGGCAGCCGTGCAGCAGGCGGTGCCGGACTTATCATGTCAGAAGCAGCGGCGGTGGAGCCAAGAGGCAGAATTTCACCATATGATTTAGGATTATGGAAGGATGAACATATTGCTGGATTAAAAAATTTAGTTGATATTTGCCATGATTTTGGCTCAAAAGTGGGTGTTCAGCTTGCCCATGCAGGAAGAAAGGCTGAAAGCTATGGCCCATGGGAGAGGAGAGGTGCTGAAACAAAAGGTTCAACAGAGGCGATAGCTCCAAGTGCAATCCCGTTTGGACAAAATTGGCACACACCAAATGAAATGAGCGTTGATGATATTGAAAATGTAAAAACCTCCTTTTTAAATGCGGTTAAGCGTGCTGTGAAGGTAGGTTTTGATATTATTGAAATTCACGCAGCCCATGGATATCTATTAAACCAATTTTTATCTCCGATTTCAAATATAAGAGAGGATAGCTACGGTGGCAGTTTTGAAAATAGGCAGAGACTTTTACTTGAAATAGTAAAAGAAGCAAAAAACTTAATACCTAACTCTACACCTTTGTTTGTAAGACTTTCCTGTGTAGATTATGTGCAAGGTGGAGTCACAATCGAAGATACTGTTAAAATTGCCAAAAATTTAAAAGATTTCGGTGTCGATGTAATAGATTGTTCGTCGGGTGGTATTGCTGAAGAGGAAACCAGAGAGGAATTTCCTTGTTTTCAGTGTAGCTTTGCAGAAAAAATAAAATCTGAGACAGGCGTTATGACTATGGCAGTAGGTGCAATAACCGAATATGATCAGGCAGAAAATATTCTCAAAAATAAACAGGCTGATTTAGTGGCATTCGGCAGAAAATTTTTAAGAAATCCATACTTTCCCACACAGTGGGCAAAAGAAAAAGGGATAGATTTTGAAGTCCCCCTACAGTACAAAAGGGGCTGGATGTAGCACGCTTTTAAACCCGGCTGCTCTGATTACCAAGCAGCCGGGAAATATTTATATGCCTAAAATCCGCATAAAAACATCATTTAGCTTTTCAGGAACATCTTTTGCCGGTTGTGTACCTAAGATTGCCTCGTCACAGCTGCCTCTAAAACTATAGAACATTATTGTTGCGGTCCAATGTGCATCGTCAATTTTCCACGCCCCGGCTTTTGCGCCATCAGCTATAAGTTTGGCAAGATATCGAGTGATTTCCGCATCAACCATAGTATTGCGGAAAGGCATACCTTTGCCGTATATAACAACGTCATGAAGATCGCTCATATCAAAATAGGCATCCACAGCTGAATATACCCATGCTTTAATGCGCCCAATCCAGTCATTTTCTGCACATTCTTCAACCGCTGGGCGTATACGCTCCATCACTTTCTTCTCAAAATTCTTACGCATAACCGTTAGGAGTTTCTCCTTATTTGAAAAATAGTGATAAAGCGTCCCTTTTGCAAAATTGGCTGTTGAAGCTATCTCATCCATTGTTGCTGCGTCATAACCTTTTTCGACAAACAGCTTCTCAGCCGCCTCAATAAGTGCTTTTTTGTTCTGATCCGATTGACGCGGGCCTCTTGGTGCTCCTCTTCGGCGTTTGGGTTGTTCCGAAACGGAAGCTTTCACATTAATCTCCTTTATAATCAATAGTTTTTAAAAAGCGTATACTAAATTCGACTCCAAGTCAATTTTAAATTGACTGCCAGTCTATTTTGTCCTAAACTTAAATATGCTTGAAAATAAAAGGAGGCTTTATGAGTGAAGTACGAAGAAGCTATTGTGGACTCTGCCATCCTAGATGTGGAACATTACTGCATATTGAAAATGGCAAAGTTGTTAAGGTTACAGGAGATCCTGATCATCCTATAAACAAAGGAAATATTTGCGAACGTGGACGTTTAATGACTGATCATCTCTATCATCCGGATCGACTTAACTACCCTTTAAAAAGGGTTGGTGAAAAAGGTGAGGGCAAATGGGAACGCATCAGCTGGGAGCAAGCTCTGGATGAGGTGGCTGAAAAACTTTCTAAGCTGAGGGATGAATACGGAGCGGAAACTCTGACCTTTACCCATGGCACAAAGCGTACGTACCATTGGGACTGCAGACGTTTTTTTAATCTTTTCGGCTCTCCGAACACATGCGGTGTCCACAATATATGTATGTGTCCCAGTTATGCAACAGAATATGCAACCTACGGAGGAATGATTTTAGCCGGTGAGGTTTCAAAAGCTAAGTGTGTTGTTATGTGGGGCTGTGGCCCTTCACAGTCCGATCCCAACCTGCTTTATCCAGCTTTGCTTAATGCCAAGAAAAACGGTACAAAGTTAATTGTAATAGACCCAAGATATACTAGTGAAGCGAAAAAAGCTGATTTGTGGCTACAAATACGGCCGGGCACAGATCTGGCTCTTATGTTAGGTTGGATACGCTTTTTTATTAAAGAAGAGCTGTATGATAAAGAATTTGTATCTGAGTGGACAGTGGGTTTTGAAGAGCTTAAGGAAGCAGTTGAAGAGTACACCCCTGAAAAGGTCGCTGAGATAACAGATGTGCCTGCCGAGCTTGTTGTGAAAGCGGCAAGGATGTATGTTGAAAATTCCCCTGCTGTTATACCATTCGGGCTTGGACTGGACAAGCAGGGTATTAATTCCACCCAGTGTGCAAGAGCGCGAGCTATCATTCGGGCGATCACAGGCAATCTGGAAGTTCCGGGCGGCGAGGTTTTTTCGTTGGCCGGCGATATTGGTAAAATTCGCGACTGGACGTCTCTGGAAGCGAACGATTTTTTACCTGAAACTCAAAGAAAAAAACAGATTGGTGCGGACAAATATCCGTTTTTTGGCTTTCCCGGCTGGGAAAGGAACGTAGAAGCTAATGCCAAGCTGCCTGAAGGTTATATGGCGCCCCCGGAAGCCTGGCATTCAAATGTCGCACATTCCAGAGAGGTATTGGATGCTATCATAACGGGCAAACCTTATCCTGTTAAGGCAGCAATAACCTTGGCTAACAATCCGCTTCTTGCGTTTCCTAATACAAAGCAGGTATTTGAGGCGTTAAAGGCTCTTGAGCTTTATGTGGTTGTGGATTATTACATGACGCCTTCAGCAGCGATGGCAGATTATGTCTTTCCTGCTGCATCCACTGTGGAAACATCTGAGCTCTGGCTTAGCAATACGTTCTGTGTGGCTTGCCCTCAGGGAGTGGAACCAATGTATGAGAGGCGTAACAGTTACGATTTTTACCGCGGTCTTGGTATACGTTTAGGACAAGAAAAACAGTGGCCGTGGGAGAGCATCGAGGATGTGTATGACCATTGCCTCGAACCTGTGGGGTTAACTTTCAAACAGCTATCAGCTCAGTACGGAATTTTTGGTAAGATGGAGTATCAGCGCTACAAAAAATACGGTTTCGGTACACCCTCCGGCAAAGTGGAGCTGAAATCTTCCATATTTGAAGAACTTGGGGCTGATCCGCTGCCGAAATACAAAGAGCCGTTATGGAGCCCGAAAAATGATGAAATTGCAAAAGAGTACCCACTTATACTTATTACAGGAAGCAGGTTTATGCCGATGTATCATTCAGAGCACAGGCAGATAGAAAAAGCCCGCAAAAGAGTACCAGACCCACTGGTGTCAATACATCCTGAAACTGCTGAGCGGCTTGAGCTTTCTGAGGGGGACTGGGCGATTATATCAACGCCCCTCGGCTCGATTCGCCAGCGTGTAAGAATCACAGAGGATATGGATCCCGGTATGGTTGATGTTCAGCATTCGTGGTGGTTTCCTGAAAAAAGTGGAAAATTACCGGAGCTGTTTGGGGTCTTTGAGTCAAATGCGAATATACTCTGTCCCAATGACCCGGAGTTTTGCAGCCCCGAGATAGGTAGCTGGCCTCATACTGCATTAATGTGCCGTGTTGAAAAAGAAACCAAAGCTTAAATAAATATAAAAAATAAGCGGCCCTTCTATCTAAAAGCAGGGCCGCCTTTAGCTGTATCTTTTTATTTCATTTAATAAAATAATTACTAAATGTAATCGCGTTTTATTGAAGTATCCCAGTTTTTGGAAAAAACCCTTTTATCTCCCTCAAAAGCATCTAACTGGGCATATATATAAAATTTTTCTTCATCTGATGTAAGAACTGTTCTTGTAACAGTTTTTACATCCCATTTGTCTCTTTTGAACTTCCATTCCCAGACAGCCTCTCCCCGCGGACTTGCAAAGTCGTCTCCGGTGTAACTGTAATATTCTTTGCCACATCTGCCGTATTCAAGGTTAATTTCCGGAATAATTAGTATCCCATTGTCATTTATTACCTGAAGTATAGAATGGTCATTGCCAAGGTTCCTTATAACTTTCCAGCTGTGTTCTCCATATTTGGAAGGGATAATTTGAGGCGGAGCTGCAGCTTCCGGAGGCTTAAAAAATATATTCTCTGTGTCGTTGCCATTTTTTACCGGTAACAAAAGTGTGCTCCCCCCGGTTTCTATCGTAAGCCTTGTGGATGCGGGTGGCGGCCATGCTAACGGCCAATAGGACGAAGAAATGGACAGCCGTATTTTATTGCCTTTAACAAAATTATAACCCACATTGTTTAAGCATACTCTTACCGTGTATGTTTTTCCGGGTTCTAATAGCTCTGGGTTTTTTGAACTGTTTCTGTGACAGAGGTTTAAAAGACCGTAGGTTACCCTGGTGGCCTTCCCGTCGGGAGATACATCAGAGATTCTGACAGCAACCATAGCAAGAGGGTTAGATGCGCTGATGTTCAGCACAACTTCAGATTTGCCTAATATTTCCACAGATTCCTCAAGGATAGGGGTATCGAATACAAGTGCGCCTCCGTCTTCTTCTCTTTGATCATGAGGCAGGTCAGGGGCAGCTGCATATGAACACCATTTGCCGGCAAAAAAACCGACACTTAAAGGTGATTGTATGGTTAGTGTGTGGGATTCTTCATTTTGCTCTTCTTTTGTTAGTTGTCCCGGCATCAGCGAAAATTTTTCCAAAGAAACATTGTCAGAAGGCCAGCTTCTTTCACCAACCCACCTTCCTTTTCTTTCGTCCGGAGTAGCTATAGCGGGGACCTTTTCCATAATCCAGACACGGAGCATAGGTTCTTCCATAATTCCCGACTCTTCATTTTTCAGCCATTTATCCCACCAGCGCAGAGCTTCCTGTAAAAAACCAATTGCCGGGCCCGGAATACCCTGATGAGGATATTTGTGACTCCATGGCCCAACTAGTCCGAGTTTAGGTGCCTTAAGATTTTCAAGTATTCTGAAAACAGCATCTGTATATCCGTCTGCCCATCCGGAAACAGCCATTACCGGGATTTTTATTGAATCCCAGTTTTCACAAACAGAACCGTGTTCCCAGTAATCATCCCTTTTCTGATGTCTTAACCACTTTTCCAGCCAAAGGCCACTGCCTCTGAGACGTTCAAACCACATATCCCGCCAGGAATTTCCGACTATTTCCGGATCCGGCGGCAGGGAATTTAGTCCGAACATTGTGCTGGCCCACGATAGATTATCCCCTAAAAGACATCCACCCATATGATGGACATCGTCTGAATATCTGTCATCACTTGAACATACTGTTATGATAGCCTTAAGCGGCTGAGGTCTGAGCGCAGCAATCTGCAAACCGTTAAAACCACCCCAGGATATCCCTATCATTCCTACATTGCCGTCACACCAGGGTTGTTTTGAAATCCAGTTTATAACTTCTACACCATCTTCCAGCTCACTTTGCAGGTATTCATCCAGCAAAACACCTTCTGAATTACCGCTTCCCCTGATATCAACTCTTACAGAAGCGTATCCGTAGCCTGCAAAGTATTTATGCATTTGGGTGTCTCTGACACGTGTATTGTCTCTGTGTCTGTAAGGGATATATTCAAGAATTGCCGGTACCGGTTTTTTTCGAGCACTTTTCGGAAGAAAAATGCGGGCCGAAAGTCTTATGTTATCAGGCATTGGTATCCAAATGTGTTCGATAATTTCTACCTGTTCCGGAAATCTGTTTCTGTATTTCATTTTACCTCCTTATATTACTCAATATGAAATTTCAATTCACTTTTCAACCGTTCGTAATTATTCAATAATTCCTCAGTATTATTTCCTCCCATGAAAATTACTGCCAGCTCATAACTGTAAGGATCCTGCCCCAAAAGCTCTGATAGTACATCTCCTTCCTGAACTTCTATCAAAATCCTTGTACCTGGAAATTTGTTTTCCAATTCATTTATTTCTTTTTTGGTCGGAATACGTTTTACAATTCCGTCATTATGATGTCTTAACATAAATTTTGCCGCAACGCTATATTTGCCATTTTTTATTGAAAAGTTTGGATCATATCCCAGCTCGATATCTATAGCCACTTTGTGCTGTGTCATACCGGCAACATCTTCAAATATGGGAGAATGGGACTTTGAAAGTCTGCTGTTTATCTCGAGAAAACATAATTTATCTTTTTTTTCATCCCAGAATAATTCAATGTTAAAAGTAGTATTATTAAGACCAATTTCGTTGATAATATTGATACATTTTGTTCTGATTCTTTTTTTAATTTCGTAAGGCAGATTTGAGGGCAACTGGTATCTGGAGAAAGATGAATGAAATTTTCCTTCTCTGTATGAATCCACAATGGCGTAAACTTCGGGTTTGAAATCTTTTACATATCCTTCGGCAGTGCACTGTCTGCCCACAATGGGCTCCTCAGCTATACAGTAATATCCGTTAACATCTACAGGTATATCTTCAGGCATATATGCAAGTTCCAAAAACTTATCAAACGGTTCTCCGAAGCGCCCAATGCCCCGCTTTATTTGAGCAATTGCCTCTTCCAGCTGTTTTTCATTTTCTATATAAAATGCCATCTGTGAAGAAAAGGAAACCACAGGTTTGAGCCAAAAAGGGTATGGCAGGCTTATATTTTTTGTACAGTTTCTGTCAAACGGGTTTACTGCTTCGAAAGCAGGTGTGCATCTTGGTATACACTTTTTGGCGCGTATTCTTGTCCAGTATTTGTTTTCTGTTATCAAAACGCTTTCAAGACTGGGTCCGTCAAGGCCACAATCTTTCCTGAATACTGGAAGAAGTGAGGTTGTGGGGAAATCCCAATGGCCTATTATTCCGTGTATATCTTCTTTGAAGTCGTCCAGTTCTTTTTCCCCCAGTGTTATTATTTTATTTACATCATATCCCGGGGGGTTTACTATCATATTATAGGGCAGTAAGTTATGAAATGTGTAGTCTCTCCCGTCGTCAATATTCTCTAAAAAAGAGAGATGAAAATCATCCAGTGCTATGACAAAAATATTATATTTCATAATTTCCTCCTATTTTAATCATAACAGAAATTTCAGGAACATTTAAAACAAATTTTAGTGAAAAAATTATAAAAGTATTGGAAATAGCTATAGAAAGTATTTTAGAAAAATTATTCAATAGTAAATATAAAAATCTATTGTATTTGCAATACCATTGCTATAGTTGTCATAATTTTAAAACTCCCAAAATTTTGTGAATTTGCCAATAGAAAATTACACTTGATATAAGTTAGTTGTAAACATATTATGAATATATATAATCAGGAGACCTTTGCATAACCCCATA
>DDHP01000100.1 GCA_002338145.1 Deferribacteraceae bacterium UBA1873
GTTGATGCTATTACAGTTGAGAACAACCTGGCGAAAATCGATCCCGAAATCTGCACAAACTGCGGAAAATGTGAAGAAGTCTGTCCAGCAAAAACAATTAACAATTATTGTAACAGTCAAAGTTAACAAGTGCTTGGATTTATCTATCACAACGACTTTTTGAAACATGATACCGGCAAAGACCACCCTGAACATCCCTCAAGATTACAATCTATTTACGATTATGTGTTTAAAAGTACTTTGATAAAAACCAATCGGGTAAAAACGGTAAAAGCTGAATTCAATTATGGTATAAATGCTATTGCACAAATCCATTCACCCGGTTATATAGAAGAATTAAAAAATGAATGCGAATCGGGAAGTAGTTATTTTCAGAATAAAGAAAACAGGATAGATTTAACCACTTTTGATACCGCTGTAAAAAGCGCTTTCAGCGGGCTGTACGCATCTGACCTACTTTTAAACGGTGATTTTAAGCAGCTTTTTATCGCCTCAAGACCTCCCGGACATCATGCAGACCACAGCAAAGCATACGGTTTCTGCTTTTTCAACAATGTAGCAATTGCTGCAAAATATCTTTTGGACTCAAAATTTTTTCAAAGAATCATGATTATAGATATCGATGTACACCACGGAAACGGAACGCAAAACATCTTTTATGACAGTAAAGACGTTTTTTATTACAGCATTCACGAGCATCCCACTTTCCTCTTTCCAGGGACAGGCAGATTTTTTGATAAAGGCAAAGGCAGTGGAACAGGTTTTACTCTAAACTCACCGATGAAACCGGAAAGTGAGGATGATGATTATTTCAAAGAACTGCTTAACAAATTGTACCCTGCAGTTTGCGAGTTCAAACCGGAGATTATTCTGGTTTCTGCAGGTTATGACGGGCATAAAAATGATATTATGGGGGACATATCTCTGAGCACTAACGGTTTTCGCAGAATATTTTATGCTCTTAAATATCTGGCTGCAGAATACTGCGAAGACAGAATAATGATTTTTCTGGAAGGTGGATATGAGCCTGAGGTTTTATCGCGTTGTGTTTTAAGTACACTCGACGTGATGACGGACGGATACAGTGCAAGTGTATTCGATGCCCTTGCAACAGCTGATATGTTTGGATTTTTTTAATAAGAGTAGTGGCTTAGTGCTAAGAGCTAAGGGCTAAGGGCTAAGTGTTAAGTACTAAGGACTTCTGTTTAATGTAAAAATTTACATATTGAGAGTTTTGCACAACTATAAAAGGTCATCCCGAACTTGTTTCGGGATCTATGACTATCAATAAGTTAAGAGACCCTGAACCAAGTTCAGGGAGACAGTATGGTGATTGTGCAAAGCTCTTAACATAGAACTTTGAACGTTGAACATTGAACTTTATTGTTAAGGAGTAATTATGTTTGTTAAAAATTGGATGAGTGAACATGTTGTTACTGTTTTTCCGGACACTCTGTTAAGTACGGCAGCCGATATTATCAACATAAAAAATATCAAACACTTACCGGTAATAAACGCCGAAAATATACTCCAAGGGATTGTCACAAGCAGTGATATAAGAAAAATATTCGCCACAAACACATCGCCGGAGAATATACGTGTCAGTGAAGTCATGACAGATAAGCCTATAACAATTTCAGAGTATGACACATTGGACGATGCGCTTTTGTTAATCTATCAAAATATGATTGGAGCATTGCCGGTAGTTGACACCAATTTTTTTCTGCATGGTATAATTGCAAGATACGATATTCTCAGGGCAATGGTAAAAATAATGAGTCTGGAGGAGGTAGGTAGCAGAATTGATGTTATCCTTGAGGATAAGCCGGGTATGCTTGAGGAACTGGCAATTCAGTTCAAAAAGCTGGATATTAACATAATAAGCATCATGACTATACACACCGAAAATAACTGCCGGATTGTTTCGGTTAGAATAGACAGCATGTTCAAAAAGAAAGTGGAAAATCATCTAATTTCTGAAGGATTTAAGATATATGAGCCGTGGAAGGAAGAAATTTAAAGGTAGTTGGAGGTATTAGTAAGGGTAGTAGATGTCGTAGGGGTGATAGAGGTTATAATGGTAGTAAGATATTTGTAAAAACCTTGAAAATCTTGAACGTTGAACTAAAAAAGGGGAATTCCCCTTTTTTAGTTTTTATTCATCTAAAAGAGGATAGACTCCATTCTCGTCGTGATCTTCGCGTCCCACAAGCGGAGGATTAAAAACACAAATTAACCTTAAGTCTGTTTTGGCCCTCACATAGTGTTTATCATGATTATTAAGGGCGTACATAGTACCGTCACTGATAGGATGAATCTTTCCTGTACCTAAATCTTCTATTTCGCCTTCCCCGCCGACACAGTAAACGGCTTCCAGATGGTTCTTATACCAAAAATATGACTCGGTTCCGGCAAAAATTATTGTTTCATGAAAAGAAAAACCCATCCCGTCCTTTTTCAATAGAAACCTGCGGCTTACCCAGGTACCTTTTTCCGCATAAACTTCGTTTTCAGTTCCTTTCAGTTCATTTACATGTTTTACAATCATCAAAACTCTCCTGTTAAACGTTCTTTTTTCTCTTTTAAAATTTCACCTATACTTTCATCAATAATATCCAAACCCTCTTTTAACACTTCCTCTTTAATTGTAAGTGGAGGAAGAAATTTAACAATCTGATCCAAAGCCCCTGCAAGCTCTATAATGAGACCTTTCTCAAAACATTTGGTGGAGACTTCAGAAGCAAGATTCTTTTCAGGAAGCTCCAGACCGTAAA
>DDHP01000046.1 GCA_002338145.1 Deferribacteraceae bacterium UBA1873
AAGTGGAACCGAGGAATCTCTTGTCAAACAGCGTCTGAGATCTCTCCGCTTCACTTCGTTCCGGTCGAGATGACAAAAAACTGTCACCTTTGCCCTGTTAAATGACCTTTGATCTACTGTGCAGAGTTTCATAACCTATTGGCAGTAAAATAACTACTATTTTTTAAAATTTTTTGTAGGCAGTGAAATTAAATAATATGTCACACCGATGGCCACCAAAAACAGTATTATTCTGACTATAGAAAGTGGAACAAGATAAAATGAAATGCCAATGGTTACCCATAAAAGAAGGATTGCTTTTGCTTTTGATTTAACAGGAATCCCATCTCCTGAGCGGTAATCCCTGATGTAGCCGCCTAATAACCTGTGATTAACAAGCCAGCTGTAAAACCTGTCGGAACTTTTGCTGAAACAAAAAGCTGCAAGCAAAAGCAGCGGTACAGTGGGAACCACGGGAAGAAAAATTCCCAAAAACCCCACAGATAAACTCATAAAACCACAGGCAAGCAAAAATATTTTCATAGAAATAAGTTAAAACAAAGTAAATTTATTATCAATAAGTTTCGATGGTCTGGTTAACCTTTTCAAAACTACAGAGAAAAGTACAAGCAATTCTTTCAACAGTATTTATTCGAATTATTCAAAAACACCTTTGTATGTTTCTTTTAAAATTTTGTTAATCTTTTTTAAGTCATATTCATTCTCTTCCACTTCCCCTTCGTCAATCATATCCAGATAACGAATAATTCCACCAATATCTTCTTCCGGAGATGTTCCATATGCGTCAATGCAAACAGGGTAAGTTTTTTCCATATTTTTGTGTGTTTTTAACACTGAAATCTCAAGTAACCAGCTGTCACCAAAATCGTATACATATTTTATTCTACTGCCTTTACGTTTAAAAACTTCAGAAAGAAGGACTTGAGTGCTGTCAATATCCCCATGAAAAGTGTCAGGTCTGGGGTTATACCTTTGTTTATTTTTAATAAATTCGTGCAAATGCATATCGTCCCATTCAAAGACATCCTGGATAATGTGATGTAAATAGTCCAAATTGTATCCCGCCGGGACAATAACTATCCGGTAAACTTCCGGATCAGTGTGCATAAGTTTAATTTTTAATTCAAAAGCCCTTTTATCCTCTGAATCAAATATTGGCTCCTCGTCATGTTCAAATCCAAAATCAAATTCATCCTCATCTTCGTCATAATAATCCTCTTCGAGCTCAAAACCATCCTTGGACATAACAGTAAAAACATTTGCCATGACAATTGCGTTAACCATAAATGTACAAGCTTTTTCTATAATTGTATGGTATTCCTTTTCTGTGATTTTATCTTTGGGTAAATTATCTTTGTAATCCTCTAACTCTTCCTTTAAATAATCAGTAAAATTAAACAACTGACCCATCTCAGGAGAATCATTCGATATTTCATTAATCAGATTCCCAAATTTGTTTCTCAAAGCACTCATGGCACCAATAGCCGTATTTAATAATAATTCAAGAAATTCTTTTTTGCTTAGTGTATTATAATCTTTCAAAAGTGTAATCATCTCTTCTATAATCTCATTCATTCCATCCAATGCATCATCATTACTCATTATTTTGTCCAAATTCTTCATCATTTTATCAATAAAACCCATAAACTCTTCATAAAAAGGATCCAACACTCTGATATCTCTTCTCTTATCCGCTTCTAACGCATTAACTTTATTCGGCAAATAAGTGTTACAAAACTCTTGAGCTTCTTCCTCACTTCCGGGAGAGGCTGCCAACACAAATAAAATATTTAAAGCCTCTCTGGCTATGTCACTGTCATATTTTTTCAATTCCTCTTGAACCCTTTTAAAGTTAGTTTCTTTCATAACATACCCCATTATTCAAAATTTTATAGCAAAGGCATACTATAAGATAATTTTTAATTCCAGTAAAAAAACAATATAAATTTATCAAGCCATTAAAATCGTATAATTGGTTATAATTTCTTTTCAATAGTATTTCTGTGAGCCTGCTTAGTCAAACTTTTCTCTTATGAATCCTTTAAATAAACACCCCACTTAGTTCCCATCCGCAAAGTCACTACATTCTTAAATTGATAAGCATAATTACATATTTATTTAGCATATAGCATTAAGCAAAAGAGATCTCTCCACTCCATCGAGCACCAAGCACATAAACATTTATGTGCTCGGTTACGGTCGAGATGACAAAAAACTGTCACCTCGAGCGTAGTCGAGAGGTCTCTTGTCAAATATAGATAGAGATCTCTCCGCTTCACTTCGTTCCGGTCGAGATGACACATTTGATACTTTTCACCCCTGCCCTGCTAAATGACCTTCGCTCTATCAGCTTCGCTGATATTTAACAGGGCGAGCGAAGCCTAGGGATCTATGTATATATATTAACAATTTCTGCGTTTCTGCTTAAAATTTATAATAGCTCAATTACTCAAAACTTTCCAACAAATAACTTTGTTAAAATGATTGCAGAGAAAAGTAAAACGTTATATAAGACAAAAAATAGAAAATAGATTTTAATATTTTTACTCGGTATTCGAATCATTTAGGCGCCAATTTTTTTGTTTATGATTATGCAGGGAATAATGCTTGACTGGTTAATTCTAAGAGCAAAAATTTAAATGAGGTCTTTTTAAGCATAATAGGTCTTGTTTATAAAATAACAGGAGGTTCTAAATGGAAAAGAGAAAGTCTTTATTGCGTATGTATTTTAAGTCAAATTTGTTATTAAGAATTTTAATTGGTTTGGTTTTGGGTGCAATTTGCGGCCTTATTTTCGCTGACAAGATTATGTGGGTAAAACCTTTTGGTGATTTATTTGTAAGACTTTTGAAAATGATAGTTATACCTGTTGTTGTGACTTCGCTGGTTGTGGGTTCTGCCAGTATTCATCCTTCAAAGCTTGGTAAGGTTGGTGTTAAAGTTTTGATAATTTACCTTCTCACTTCTGGTTTTGCTGTGGCAATCGGACTTTTTTTTGGAAATCTTTTTAAACCCGGAAAAGGAATTGATCTTGGTTCAATAGGTGATGGCGTAGCTAAGTCGGTAGAGGCACCAAGTCTTGTGGATACTTTATTGAATATTGTGCCTACAAACCCATTTCAAGCAATAATGAATGGTGAAATTCTTCCAATAATCTTTTTTACGATGCTCTTTGGGATTGCCCTTGCTTATTTGAGAGACAGTAATGATAACAGAATAAAAAATGCAGCAGAAACAGTATTTAACTTTTTTGATGGCTGTGCAGAAATTATTTACAAGATTGTAAGATGGGTGCTTGAGTACGCTCCAATAGGTGTTTTTGCCCTTATCTGTGTCGTATTTGCAGAACAGGGTGCAAAAGCTTTCGGACCTCTTGCTTCTGTAACTGCAACGCTTTATGTGGCTCTGATTGTACATATAATAGTTGTTTACGGAATAATTTTAAAGATTGGTAAATTCCCCTTTGTAAAATTCCTATCAAAATCTAAAGAGGCTATAATTACGGCATTTGTTACAAGAAGCAGTAGTGGTACATTACCTGTTACTATGAATGTGGCTGAAAACCAGCTTGGAATTTCTAAAGGTATTTATTCCTTTACACTTCCTCTTGGTGCTACAATTAACATGGATGGTACTGCTATTTATCAAGGTGTTTGTATAATGTTTGTAGCTTTCGCAACCGGAATGGATTTGACACTTGCACAGCAGATCACAGTAATTATCACAGCAGTACTTGCTTCTATAGGGACTGCAGGTGTACCTGGTGCAGGTGCAATTATGTTGTTAATGGTATTAAATTCAGTAGGTTTTGACCTTTCTTCTTCAAGCAGCCCCGTGGCTCTTGCCTATGCAATGATTCTTGGTGTAGATGCATTGCTTGATATGGGCAGGACAGCTCTTAATGTTACAGGTGATTTGATGTGTACTGCAACTGTTGCTAAACTTGAGAACGAAATTGATATGAAAGTGATGGAACGTTAATGAAGAGACTTGGAGTTATTGGTGGCATGGGTCCGGAGGCAACTTCGGACCTATTTTTAAAAATTATAAAAAACACGCCTGCAAAAAATGACCAGGAGCATATTCCGATAGTTATTGATAATTATCCCCAAATACCTGACAGAACAGCATTTTTAAAAGGCTTAGGAGAATCTCCGCTTCCTTTTTTGCTGGAATCTGTCACAAGACTTGAAAAGTGCGAAGTTGATTACCTGTGTATGCCCTGCAATACCGCGCATTATTTTGTAAATGAAATAAGGGAATATACTGATATACCTTTTTTAAGTATTGTTGAATCAACGTTGGAAGCTATAATTTCCAACGGTAAGAAATACAAGAAAATAGGATTAATAACTACTGATGGTACACTTATAGGAAAAATTTATCATAAGGTTTTTGAAAAAAAGAATATTGAAATAAAGGATTTTGATAAAGATATTCAGCGAAATATTATGGACTGTATTTATCTTGTTAAGGCAGGTGAAAAAGATAAAGCAGCAGAAATATTTGCTAAAACGTATTCTGAAATAATTGACAACGGTTTTGAATGCCTGATAGCCGGCTGCACAGAAATTCCGGTTTTACTTCCATTTGTGGACTTGTCTTTAGCTGATGTATATGATGCTACAGAATTACTTGCCCAAAAAGCTGTGAGTGTCTGTTTAAAGGGGTGATGGAATGTATAGATTAAAGTGTTATTCATGCGGTAAAGAGTATGATATTAATGAGCCTTTGTGGAAATGTGAGTGTGGTGGCTTTTTTAATATAGTTAGCGATATTACATTGGATTTTAATGCTTTAGATAAAAATGTCTTTGGTCTCTGGAGATACCAAAGGTTTATTCCTGTGTTTTCCAGGGAATCGATAGTATCTTTTGGAGAGTGTTTTACCCCTTTGGTTAAAGAGGCAATATGGGGCAAAGATGTTTTTTTAAAGCTTGATTATCTTTTCCCTTCAGGCTCTTACAAGGACAGAGGCTCTACTGTGTTAATTAGCAAAGTAAAGGAATGCGGAATAGATAAGATTGTAGAAGATTCCTCAGGAAATGCCGGTGCATCTGTAGCAATGTACGCTGCAAAGGCAAAAATTGAAGCTGATATATATATTCCTGCTTCTCCATCAAAAGGTAAACTCGTACAGGTTAGGGCGTTTGGTGCAAATTTAAGGCTTATAGATGGGGACAGACAAAAAACAAGTGAAGCTATTTTACATGCTGCTGAAAGTACGTATTACGCCAGCCATGTGTACAATCCATTTTTCTTTGAGGGTACTAAGACATTTATTTTTGAAATTTTTGAACAGTTGGAAAATAATCTACCCGATAATATTATTATTCCTGTTGGTAACGGCACACTTTTGATTGGCACCTATATCGCATGCAAACAGCTTATGGGAGGTGGTTATATTGATAAATTTCCAAGATTCATATGTGTCCAGTCAGAAAACTGTGCACCTTTAACTGAACTGCTTTACAATGAAAGAACAACTTATTCAGACACGTTAGCTGAGGGGATAGCTATAAAAAATCCTTTAAGACTCAACCAAATGGGCGAAATAATTAAAGAAACAGGTGGTGAGGTTATTACAGTTTCTGACCAAGAAATCAGAGATAGTTTAATAGAAATTATGAAATTGGGATATTATATCGAGCCCACATCTGCTGCAGCAATAGCTGCAATAAATAAAATTGAGCTGACCGGAAGTACGGTAGTTGAACTTACAGGAAGTGGTCTAAAGGCAAATGAAAAGATTTTTCACCTGTTGCACGATTAGCCTAAAGACCTGAGACCTTTATTTTTACCAACTTAGTACGTTTGTATCGTATGTCGATTTAAAAATTAATTCTTGAAAGCTTTGAATTAAGCCCCTCCCAACTCTTTGACAGAGTGGGAGTTAAATGCCTCCCCTAAATTAGGGGAGGTTGCAAATCGAGCACCGAGCACATAAATTCTTATATGCTCAGTGCTTGAATAGGTGGGGTACTTATTCAAAGGACTCAAAATATATTTTTGCCGTATTTCCTGGATTATCGAAAATCTCATATTAGTTTTCTGAAATTTTTTGTCTTTTTTCTTGAAAGGAAAACATAAGTCTGGTACTCTTTAATCAGGTTAGGGAAACCGGTGAAAAGCCGGTGCTGCCCCCGCAACTGTAAGCCGGACGAAAGCCGTTTTTGGCCACTGCCCCGCCACAAATTTGCTTTATAACAATTTTGGGGCGTGATGGGAAGGTCGGTTAGTAGGTTTTCTGTTCTGTCTGTCTTCAGGCAAACAGAAGAGATGGCAAGCCAGGATATCTAACCTCACCGCTGACACCAGTCGGAAAGGCTGGTGAATATATGGGACAAATCCTCAGCGGCAAAATCTACGGAGGGTAGGATGACAAATTTCATACTATTACTGATTTCAGTATATTTGTTAACTTTTCTTACTTTACCCATACTTTTAAAATTTTCCCCATATTCCGCCCTTCATACTGTTGGTTCAGATAAGGATGATAAAAACTGATGAATCCCTGCTTTTTTTACAAACTCAGCCAGACACCGGACTGTTACTGCATTTTCACCTGAATGTATTTTTGAAAATAATCGCTAGCACCAGCCGAAAGACTGGTAAATATGTGGATTACATTAATAAAAACCACCAAGCCGGCTTCAGGCGGGCAAGAGAGGAGGAAAGATGGGTATAGAAAAAATAATAAAAAGGGACGGGAGGGTTGTTCCTTTTGATTATGAGCGCATTGCAAATGCCATATTCAAAGCTGCAAAAGCAGTTGGAGGTGAAGACAGAAAAACAGCCAATAAACTTGCACTGCAGACTGTTAAGGTTGTTAATGAGAAATATGCTGATATCGGTGTGATAACTGTAGAAGAATTGCAGGATGAAGTGGAAAAAATGTTAATTGAAGCAGGCCATGCGAAAACGGCGAAAGCGTATATACTCTATAGAAAGCAGCGTTCCGATATACGCGATTTGAAAGCCTCTTTTGATGAAATGGAGCAGTTGATAGAAAATTATATAAAGGGTGCTGACTGGAGAGTTAAGGAAAACAGCAACACCACATTCTCGCTTCAGGGACTAAACAATTTCATCTCCTCCACTATCACTGCAAAATACTGGCTGAATAAAATTTATCCGGAAGAAATAAGAGACGCCCATGCCAACGGTGATTTTCATATTCACGATTTGGGACTTCTGTCGGTATACTGCTGCGGCTGGGATTTAAGGGATTTACTTTTAAAAGGATTCAGGGGCGTCCACGGTAAAGTGGAAAGTGACCCTCCGAAGCATTTCAGAAGCGCACTGGGGCAAATTGTAAATTTCTTCTATACACTGCAGGGAGAAGCGGCAGGAGCTCAGGCCCTGGCCAGCTTCGACACATATATGGCACCTTTTGTTAAATTTGACAAATTAACCTACAGGGAAGTAAAACAGGGGATCCAGGAATTTATCTTCAACCTGAACGTTCCCACCCGTGTGGGGTTTCAGACCCCTTTCACAAATCTTACCCTTGATCTGGAAGTACCATCCATGATGAAAAATGAAAGAGTTGTATACGGCGGTAAACTTATTGAAAACACTTACGGCGAATTTCAAAATGAAATGGATCTTATTAATAAAGCTTTCATCGAAGTGATGACGGAAGGAGATGCCAAGGGCAGAATATTTACTTT
>DDHP01000051.1 GCA_002338145.1 Deferribacteraceae bacterium UBA1873
ATTAAAGATATTTATTTGGGTGTTCAATAAACATTTCGGAGGAAAAATATGTTTTTAAAAGACTGGATGTCTTCGCCTGCTGTTACTGTTAATAAAGATGAGTTTCTTCCCAAGGTCATAGAACTGATGAAGGAGAATGATATAAGACATGTGCCTGTAACGGATGGAGATAAGCTTGTTGGAATTATTTCCGACAGGAATATAAAGGACTATCTCCCTTCAAATTCCACTACACTGGATGTTTTTGAAATTCATTATCTGATTGGTAAAGTTAAAGTATCTAAAATAATGGAAAAAAATGTTATTACCGCTGCTCCTTACACACCTATTGAAGATGCTGCAAAGCTTTTGTATGACAATAAAATAAGCTCCCTGCCCATTATAGATGACGGGCTGATTGTGGGTATTGTTACCGACAGGGATGTCTACAGGGCATTAATAAGTATTACAGGAGTGGAATCAAAAGAAGCCGGTTACAGAGTTTATTGTGAGATTGAAGACAGGCCTGGTACTATCAGAGAAGTTGCCGATATAGTCAGATCACACGGTTTCGGTATCGAAAGCATCCTTTCATCGCATACCCTTACAGAAAGCGGAAAAAGAAAAATTGTAATCAGAACACGAGGTAAAGGGGATTTTGAAAAAATGGAGGATGCCGTCAGAAAAGAGCATCCGGATGCTATGATTACTTAGTCTCATCTGAGAGTCACTTACAGAACTAAGCGATTTACTTCAACAAATTTAGTAAATAAATCGAGTCTACCATGAGACAAGAACAGTATATTCTTTCTATCGATCAGGGTACAACAAGCTCACGAGCTGTCATATTCAACAAAGCCGGCAGAATTATAACCATTGCCCAAAAAGAGGTTTTCCAAATATTACCAAATCCCGGCTGGGTGGAGCAAAATCCGCTGGAAATATGGTCATCCGTCCAGTCTGTAATAGCAGAGGCTTTGGCAAATTCAGGTCTTTCCGGCAGCAGTATTCAGGCGGTCGGCATTACCAATCAGCGGGAAACAACGCTTCTATGGGATAAAAATACCGGCAAACCTGTTTATAACGCAATAGTTTGGCAGTCAAGACAGACTGCAGATATATGCCGGGAGTTAAAAAGTAAAGGACTCGAAAAGATTTTCCGTGATAAAACCGGGCTTGTAATAGATCCATATTTTTCAGGAACAAAAATAAAGTGGATTCTTGATAATGTGAAAGGGGCGCGTCAAAAGGCTGAAAACGGAGATCTGCTTTTCGGAACAATCGACACCTGGCTGCTCTGGAAACTGACAAAAGGCAAAGTCCACGCCACTGATTACAGCAACGCTTCCAGAACACTCCTTTACAACATTCACCAACTAAAGTGGGATGAAAAACTGATGAATTACCTTAATATCCCCTCCTCAATACTTCCCGAAGTAAAAAATTCCTCGGAAATATTCGGATACACCGTGCCTGAAACCTTTGCCGGCTACAGCGTGCCTATCGGTGGAATCGCAGGTGATCAGCAGGCGGCTTTATTCGGCCAAACCTGTTTTACAAAAGGTATGGTGAAAAACACATACGGAACAGGATGTTTTATACTGATGAATACGGGCAATAAAGCATATCACTCAGAAAAGGGATTACTCTCAACAATTGCCTGGGGAATCGATGATAACATTGAATATGCACTGGAGGGTTCGGTTTTTGTGGCCGGAGCCGCAGTGCAGTGGCTGAGAGACGGCTTAAAAATTATAGAGGACGCCGGAGAGATTGAGGCGGAAGCCTCAAAAGTAAAAGATTCCGGGGGAGTATATGTGATTCCCGCTTTTGTGGGTTTGGGGACACCGTATTGGGATGCAGAGGTTAGAGGCAGCATTTTCGGATTAACGAGGGGAACAAAAAAGGAGCATCTGGCAAGGGCAACACTTGAATCAATCGCTTATCAAAGTAAAGATGTCATATCTGTAATGCAGGAGGAGACAGGAATTGTAATCCCCCTTCTCAAAGTGGACGGTGGAGCCGTGTCAAACAATATATTAATGCAGTTCCAAAGCGATATTCTCTCTACTAAAATCCAGAGACCTGTCTGTATGGAAACAACTGCTCTGGGAGCTGCATTTCTGGCAGGACTCTCAGTTGGTTTCTGGAAAAATACTAAGGAAATTGCTGAAACATGGAAAATTGAGAAAGAATTTACTCCCAAAATGGATAAAAAAAGAGCTGAGAATTTATATGAGAAATGGCAGAAGGCTGTGAGGGCGGCAATGAGTTACAAGCCCTGACTTAAGCTCCCTCCTGCACATATTTAAACCCCAGTTCATTGGAAAGTTCCGCTTTGGCAAGCTCTTCTCCTAAATAAGCGGCATGACTTAAATGTGTAAGCCAGCCTTTACGTATAACCGTATGATAAATACTTTTGGCATCATTACCTTCCACAGTGTTAAGAAGCTCATTTTCATAAGAATAATGTTCCACAAAAATTCTTTTACTTTCCGGTTCAGTAAAAATAACAAAATAGCCCGCCTCATCAAGCTCAACATTTGAGGATTTTACTGCATTTATTACAGGTATGTCTTCGGCTTTATACGGAATATTTTCAGCGCACTCCGTCTCACAGCAACAAGTTTTGCCGGCATCTTGTGAAATTTTATGAATTTTCGAAAGTATCTCCTCCTCTTGTTCACATCCAGTCATATCAACTACTTCTACCTGCCTGCGGAATGCCTCCACCTCTTGCAAAGTCAAATTGCTTAACCTGGAGCTTTTATAATCTCCTATTTTGATTTTCATATTCTCATCGACGCCATTTTTCCATAAACAATACAGATGCCTGCCGCTTTGATGTCCTCTGCTTTCTTTGCCTGCCAAGAGCAGGAAACGGATTGTAGGATTCGTTATTATATTTTTAACTACCTTTTCCACACCGATATTTTCCGTTTCCGTTTTACCCACAATGCAAAGTTCCGCAGGTTTTCGTAAGGCAAGTTTTTCAGCAAGTTCGACATCTGAAAGTGTGGAAACTGCAACAGGGCAGCCGCTTCCTTCACAAAAAGAATAATATTCACCGGGTACAAAAGGCCATGATTTATTTCGGTTATCGGAACAGCTATCATTTTCATGGCTGTTCAATTCTTTATCATCTAAAAAATAATTAAAATGGTTCACAGCCACAGCCGGATAACAGTACTCACATCCCAGACAGTTATATTCCCTGCTATGCATATTCCTTTGGTAATTTTTTATTTCTTCCAAAAACTCACGATAATTCTCAGCTTTTTCCTCAAAAAAAGCTTCCAGTTCATCAAGTGCTCCCTGCATACAACCGCATTTTCGGCACTTTGAAAGTTTCATACCCTTTTCTAACTCAACAAAAACCTTATCCAAATAGTCTTTATCCATCATTTTTATATCCTTTAACATCTCCATAACAATATATAAGTAAAAATATCAAAGAACAATAACTTATCAAGGAAAGAATATTAATTGAAATTTCGCACTTTCACCTTCTGCAAGTCATTGCTCGCCCTGTTGAATCCAGCTTTAATGTGTTCAACATATTTACCAGCCCTCAGCTGGTGATAGCCGGGCCGCAGTGCAGCATTTAATAGACCGAGGAGTGATAACGGTTTTGCGAGGTTGACTTGAAAGACGGAGATCGTCACGTAATTGCAAGTACAAAACTTGAAAATATAATTTGAAAAGTGAATTTATTTAAATTATTATAAGCAACACTTTTGAATCCATAGGTTTCCACCTTAACTGAAAAAAATATATTCTGTAACTTAAGATCAGAAGTTTTATTGTACTGTTTTGATCTTTTTAAAACTAAAATTTGAAATACAACAGGCTTAAGGAGTAATGTAATGGCACAAAAATACGGAGTTACTTTTTGGGGGAATTATTTTTTAGAAGCCATTAATAAATTTCATCGTTACGATGCCCGTATAGGAAGGGGAAAAACTTATGCAAACACCGGAAGGGTTCATTCAATAAAAATTGACTACTGCAAAGTAAAGGCAAAGGTAATAGGAAGCTACGGGTACGACTATAATGTGGCACTGGAATTTGAGCCGTTTAATGAAAAGGAAAAGAAAACTGTTATACAGGTAATAGATACAAATCCGATGTACATCGGTGAAATATTAAACGGAACACTACCGGAAAATCTTTTGAATGATTTGGAAAATCATGATATCTCATTATTCCCCAAAAAATGGGAAAAGCTTAAGCGCAGGTGTTCATGCCCGGACTGGGGTGATCCCTGTAAACACATGGCCGGTCTTTATTTTATCCTTACACAGGAAATCGACAAGGACCCTTTTTTGCTTTTCTCCTTCCGCGGTATTGACCTGGTAAAACATTACAAAATCAACTCAATGCTTAAAATTGATTATCCTGTCAGTATCACATATACAGACGAAACAAAAACAAAAATAGAATCAGATCAGTCCGGAAACGATGAGATTAATATCCTGAAATTCGAATCGTTCAAAGAATTCATCCTTCAAAAACTGGAGGATAACCCCACATTCTTTTACGGCAATTTCAAAAATATCCTGGATAAGTTTTACAAACAATCATCAAAAATGTATCCCACTGTACTTTTAAGCAACATAGAAGATGACACTGCAAAACTGGAGACTCTTTTCCAATCTGTAGATATCTATTTTGAAGCAAGACCAAACATTTATACCTCCTTTTTTTATATAAAAGACAGCTTGGTAAATGAAGAGAATATTAAAAAAACCTTAAAGAAATACGGCAAATACGTAAAAAGTACATTCACCATATCACCCTTGAATATCTGCAAACTGTTTTTAAACTTCAAAAGTTATGCCGGCAGTCCCGTTTATCAATATCTTTACTGGCTCTCCAGGGCAGCCTACACATTAATAGAATCAGGTGCTTTTATCCCCGCAGTCATGAATAAAAAGGGGAGTTTTTTCTGTGTCTACAGACTGTTATCATCCCCTTTGCAGATTCAGAAGCAGTTAAGCATGCTAAACGAAGTCACGCCGGTCTTTGTCAAATTCAATAAAGATAAAAAGTACTTCGACAGAGAAAGTACAAACAGGTTCTTACTTTCTTCAATATTTACCGAGTATGTTCACAATCTTTCCTTTAAGCCAAAAGCACTCCTAAGCCGTTTTAATGAATATTTGCTTGAAGCTGTTTTCCAGGGCATTCCTTTTGAAACAACTGATTTTGAAACAAAGAGATTTCCCAACTCGGTTGATAATTATTTTTCTGTTTTCAAGCTTATAGAAAGTAATATTAATTTTACCCTTATTATTGATGAAGATCATGACTCATATACCTTCAGGCTAAAAGCGAATGATTTTTATATCAATGAGATACAGGATAAGGACAATAAGGTGGAAATTGCCAGACTTCTTGTAAACTTCAGTGATATCCTGCCGGAAGTCCAGGAGTTGTTTGACAAAAAAGAAATTATTGTCAGCGGAAAAAGGCTTGAGAATTTTATTTTGAAACAAAAAAACCTGATTTCTGACTTAGGTATTAACATTGCTCTTCCAAAGGAACTCAAAAAGCTCTTAAAGCCTGAAATGAAGTTGAAGGCTACAAGCAAGGCTTCCAGCTTTAAATCCTTTTTAAATTTGAATAAGCTTCTGGAATACGATGTGAAAATAGCTATCGGTGATGAAGAGATCTCACCGGAGGAGCTTGAAAAACTTATTTCGGAAGGCAGAGAGCTTGTAAAATTTAAAGATAAATTTGTGATTCTTAATCCGGATGAAGTTAATAAGCTGCTTAAGGATGCAAGAAAACAGAAAAAATTGACAAAATTTGAGCTGTTAAGGGAGACCCTCACAGATAATATTCAGCTGGATAAAAATATAGAAGATTTTATAAAAGATTTATTCCGCACCAAAGACTTCCCACTGCCTGAAATAAATGCTTCTCTGAGAAATTATCAGCTGGCGGGTTTTAAGTGGGCAGTAAGCAACCTGCTTAACGGTTTTGGAGCACTTCTTGCAGATGATATGGGCCTGGGCAAAACATTGCAGACCCTTGCCGTATTAAAATATCTGAAGGATAATAAATACCTGAAGCATAAATCACTTGTCGTTGTTCCGGCCACACTTCTTAATAACTGGGAAAACGAGATATTAAAATTTACTCCGGATTTATCCTATCATTTTTATTACGGAGCAAACAGACATATCGATAACAAAGATATTATTATCACAACATATCAAACATTAAGAAGAGATTTTGAAAAGCTTGCAAATGAAAAACTTTCCGCCTTAGTGATAGATGAGGCCCAATACATCAAAAATCCTTCAAGCCAGACAGCAAACGCCGTAAAATCAATAAAAGCTGACTACAAAATTGCTCTAAGCGGTACCCCGGTAGAAAACAACCTTACAGAGCTCTGGAGCATTTTTGACTTTACTATTCCAGGTTATTTAATGAAACTCAAGGATTTTCAGAACAGTTATGCCAAGCCTGTGGAAATATACAAAGATAAAGAAAAAGCAAACCAGCTAAAGAGCATAACATCACCTTTTCTCCTAAGAAGGTTGAAAACAGATAAGACAATAATACAGGATTTGCCCGAAAAAATCATTACCGATCAGCTTATTGATATGAAAAAGGAGCAGGCATCCCTCTATCAGGCTGTTGTCGACAATATTATTACGAATCTAAGCAATTCTGACAAACAATCCAGACAGGGTGAAATTTTTAAACTTCTGATTAGCTTGAAACAAATATGCAATCATCCAAGAAATTATGACAAAAAATCTGAAATGAGCAAAAATTTATCGGGAAAATGTGAAGTATTATTTGATTTGTTAGACACAATCATCAGTAATGATGAAAAGGTGCTTATATTTACTCAATTTGTGGAAATGGGCAATATTTTAAAAGAAATAATAAAAAACGAATTATTTACAACTCCATTATTCCTGGAAGGCTCCCAAAGTCAGAATCAAAGAAAGAAAATTTTGAATCAGTTTCAGGACGATCCGAAATCCAAGGTATTTATATTGTCATTAAAAGCCGGCGGAACGGGATTGAATTTAACTCAGGCCAACAACGTCATAATGTATGATTTGTGGTTTAATCCTGCAGTTGAAAACCAGGCGATAGACAGGGCATTCAGAATCGGTCAGGAGAAAAATGTGAATGTTTACCGTTTTATAACGAAAAACAGTTT
Organism: Deferribacteraceae bacterium UBA1873; assembly: GCA_002338145.1. GTDB lineage: Bacteria > Chrysiogenota > Deferribacteres > Deferribacterales > Flexistipitaceae > Flexistipes. The sequence continues at coordinate 7,166 of DDHP01000051.1, forward strand.
TGAGGAAAAAATAAATAAAATGATTAATGCAAAAAAAGAGCTTACCGAGCTTACAGTGAGCAAAGGGGAAAACTGGCTGAATGATTTGAGTGATGATGAACTGAAAAATATCTTCAGTCGGGAAAATTAACCGCTCCCATTCAATGATTAACTGAATCTTGTGCTATCTGTTTTATGAGACCTTTGCATAATTCCATAATTGTCACCCTGAACTTGTTTCAGGGTCTCATAACTTACTGATATAATTAGATGCTGAAATAAAT
>DDHP01000045.1 GCA_002338145.1 Deferribacteraceae bacterium UBA1873
TATGGAATTATGCAAAGGTCTCAGTTCTCGAAACAACTGGTTGTTTGCACAAATTTTTCAACCTAAAGGTTGAAGCTACGGGATGACCTTTTATAGCTGTGCAAAGCTCTCACATTCTTGGAAACAATGATATGCTCAACTTTGCCTGCAGTATAAATGTGCTACGTGATGAGCATTTTGAGTTATTCAAAGCTATTATTTTTGACGTTATGCGGCAATAGTGTCGGTTTACCGTGATCACTGATATTAACAAAAGTTAATTTTGTGGTAAAGACTTCTTCTTCATTATAATTGTTGCTCTGTGAAAAAACTTTGGCATTATAGGTAACTGAGGTGTTTCCTTCTTTTTCCTTTTCAATAATAAACCGCAGGATAGTGCCATTTTTTATTCGTTTTTTAAATGATATTTCATCCATAGCAACAGTTACAAAAGTTGAACCAGGGTACTCCAGGGTTGCAGCCATCCAGCCAAACTCATCCAGCCACTTGAGTAATACACCTCCAAAAAGGTATCCGTGGTGATTTAAATGCTCAGGCCTGACCAAACGGTAATTTTCCATCATTTGCTGCCGAATTTCCCCGACAAAATTTTTGCTGCCTCAGTTACTACAGGAACAACTTCATCGTGCATTCTTTTTTCACTCAATCGCTCCACCGGTGCACTAACACTTATACCGCCAATAACTTCATCCAAAAAATTAAATACCGGTGCACCAACACATCTGACACCTACTTCATACTCTTCGTTATCAATAGCATAACCCTGCTCTTTGATTTTATCCAATTCTGCTTCCAGATTCCCTACATCAGCAATAGTATTTTCTGTGACTTTTCTTAATCCGTTCTTATATAATTTTTCAATCTCATTTTTTGGTTTATATGCAAGTTGGGCTTTTCCCGTTGCAGTTGCATACGCCGGTCCCACATTACCAATTCTGGGCAAAACTCTGACCGCGTGGTCCGACTCCACCATATTCAGATAAACAACGTTGCCATCCCGCAGGACACTAATATATACAGATTCATTCAGTTTTTCTTTGACCATAGTAAGTATTTGTACTGAGATTTCGATAAGATTCAGTTTATTTATATATGCCTGAGAAATCTGGAACGTTTTGACACCCAACCGGAAATTGCCAGTATACCTGTTGTACTCCACATAACCAAAACTTTCCAGGGTAGCCAGCAATTTATTAACATTGCTTTTTGTTAGATTCAGTTTTGCTCCGACTTCACTCATACTGAGTTCCCCTTCTGTATCCCCCAGTAATCCCAATATATCAATTGCATTGTTGACTGCCTGAACGGCATATTCTGACTTTTCTCTTTTCATATTATTCCTCGTTAATTAAAATATGGTTTTAATTTATCATGCTTTTATTCTTTGTCAACGTTCTTATTTTAGAAACTCAATCTCTATCAAAAAAAATTAGTATGTGCAATATTTTTTACATTAATTCTGTAATTTCATCAACTGGTTTACGCTTTTTCTCCTTTTTCTTTACACTATCATCAGGGTAGCCAAAAGTGATTAGCAAAACAGGGTCCTCATTTTTTAAATTTAGTGTATCTTTAACAATATTTTCATCGAAAGCTCCGACATAACATGTACCTAATCCGGCTTCTGTTGCTGCCAGTACAAAATAATCTGCCAAAATTGTAACATCACACATGAGATAATTACGCCCATCTTTTCTTATCCAGTTCTCATTTTCTAAACCACAAATTACCGCTACACCGGGTGCTTGTTTAAACCAGTCTTTAGGATATGCTTTATTAAGCTTTTCTTTTGTTTCTCCCTCAGTAACGATATAAATTTTCCACGGCTGTAAATTCACAGCGCTAGGCGCGAGCCGGGCTGTATTTATTACTTCCATCAATACGTCTTTTGGTACTTTTTCTTCTTTATATTTTCTCACACTAGCTCGTTGTTCAAATAATTCTTTTACTCTCATTGATTTCACCTCGCTTTTCCATTATTATTTGAAGACATTAACATAAGGAGGCCTATTATGTCATCAGAAGTTTTTTATTCAAGCTTGGAAAATAAGCGTCTACAGTCACCTTTAAATAAGCTTAAGCGTTTATTTAATAAATGTTCAAAAAATTTAGATTTTGAAAGTAAGCAATTAACAGCAATAAAAACACATTTTGGTGAGTATGGTAATACAGCTTTTATAAAACCAGTTTATTTGCGCCCGATTATTGATCAAGTAATGAAACTACAGCTTAAACCCTTTTTAGTTGATACTAATACACTTTATGTTGGAATGAGAACAAATACAGTGGATCATCTGCACAATGCTGCTTTAAATGGTTTTAACTATTCCACCTTTCAAATTCCTGTCGTTATTGCTGATGGTTTGCGTGGTGAAAATACTGTGGATGTTAAAATAGAGAATGGGGAAATTTTAGATATTGCTAAGGTAGCTTCTGATATATATCATGCTGATGCTATGGTAGTCGTTTCACATTTCAAAGGTCATGAGCTCTCAGGAATAGGTGGTGCTATTAAAAACCTTTCTATGGGGTGTGCCAGCAGACAAGGCAAACTTATTATGCACTCAACTTCAAAACCTGTAGTAAATACTGATAAATGCACGTCCTGCGGTTTGTGTGCCGAAAACTGTGCTGCTGATGCTATACTTCTTGAGCCTAAAGCAAGAATTACTGATAAATGTACAGGATGCACCAGATGTGTTGCCGTTTGCCCAGAAAGCACTATTGAGATTGACTGGAATGAAAGTTCTGAGAATACTCAAAAGAAGATGGCAGAGTATGCTAAAGCCGTTCACTCGTTATTTCCCAATAGAATATTTTTTATTAATATTATAACTGATGTAGCACCAACCTGTGACTGTTTTCCTGCTAATGATCAATCTGTGTGCCCTGATATAGGTTTTTTATCTTCTACAGATCCTGTAGCGGCTGATAAGGCATCTTATGATTTGGTAGCTAAAAACTCAAAAGGTGGACAGGACCCTTTTAGCAGGATATATACAGAAATTGACCCACTTATTCAGCTTAAACATGCTGAAAAAATAAGCTTAGGTTCACTAAATTATGATTTAAAAACGGTAAAATAAATCATATTTTACTTATTTTTAATTTGTAAAGCCCTGATATGGTTTTTTATTTAAATCTTCGTTAGAAGGTAAATCTTTTACTTTAACCTGTAGCATCTCATCAATTATTAACCTATGAATCTTTCTTCTAACTTTGTTTTCATTTATATCTTCAATCGAACTGACATAATTAACATTTTTATACCTAACCTCTTTCTGTAGAAACCTTACCATATCATATCCTATAAAAGCCTTACTCCCTGGTTTTTTGGTGTAAATTTTTTGGTAACTTTTTAAAAAATTATTGCTATTTTTCTCGTTTTTTGCATTTATAAATGTAAATATTTCTACATTTTTAAAGTAGTCAATAAAATCTTCTTTTTCATAAATACCTGTATAAATATCGGTTATAATATAAATTTTGCTCATTTTCTCACTTGGAGATATGTATCTTACTAATGGGAGAAATTTTGTCATTTCCTTTTCTGTCCCTATACCGATAAAGCACTTTTTGGCATTTTTTGTATCATCCAGCATGTATCTCAAAGACTTAAAAGATTCTGCCTCATAGTTTTCAAACTGCAGATTTTTTATTTTACCTTCAAGCAAAGATTTGGCATATATACCTTCATCTACATATTGGTCATTGACACCTACTACTACATCATCACATGTATCATCCTTGACAATTTGTGCAATTTTTTTCACCGCAGGCTTATAGTTTATCTTAAAATTAATAGTTCTATCCTGTAAGTGCACTTTCTGATTTTTAATATTTATTAAGTAATTCCCGCTCTCCACTGTATCTGTATGTACATCGATTGCCGTTCTATTATCATTTCCGGCAGCTAAGATTATACCTTTAAAAGCCTCATCTTCATAGTTTCCCTCAACAACGCTGATTCTAAGTTGCTTTGGTTTCCTATCTTCAATACTATCTGATGTTTTTTTATTTTTCTGTTTTTTTACTATAGTGGGTGCTTCTTTTGCGTTTATATCTTTTGGGTTAACTTTTACTGGTTTTCCCATTTTTGTATCTTTTAGCTCTTTTAGGCAAAATTCTTTGCCCTTATCACAACTTTTGTTAATCAAAAATTTACTTAAATCATCATTGCTCGTTACTTCTCCTGCAATTTTGCTGTACTCAGGATTATTTTCTGATTTTAGAATTGAAGCCATCCACACAGAACCCGCTGTTCGTATGTCACCATGCAAGTCTTTTACATATTTATTGAGGTACTTTTTACTTTTATTAAATTCGCCTATTTTATAATAGTAACCACCTAAAAGGGTTCCCGCCACATTTTTAATATTATCACTCGCTGTATTTGAAATAACATCTTTTAATTTTGTTTCATCAGTTTTTTCAGCTTCTTTTGTAATATAATATCTCACTGAAATATTATAGGACTGTTCGATGCTATCTGGATATTGACTTAGAGTGCACGAAATAACAAGACTAAGTCCTGTATATAAAAGTATAAGTCCTTTTAATCGGCTCTTCAATTCTAACATTTTCATACTCCATATGTTTTTTCTCCAACAGTCCCGATGCAGCCTTTAGCTCATCATTTACTCGTTCACCTTTATACAAAAGTATAGTGCTTGTTTCATGTGAAACATTTTTTGTCCATTTTATTATATTTTTTACATTGGAAACACCCCGTGATGTTATTAAGTCACATTTGGGTTGGGTCAAATTTTCCACCCTGTCAATAATCACAAAGACATTCTTCAGCCCTAAGATGTCAATCATTTTCTCCAGAAATTTCCCCTTTTTTCTGATACTTTCCACAAGGTACACATTACAGTCAGGATGAATCAGCCCTATAGGGATTCCAGGAAACCCTCCTCCACTTCCCACATCAAGAACAGTATGAAAATTAAAATCTTTTATTGTAAAAATATAAATACTATCTAAAAAATGTTTTAGGTAAAATTCATCCTTATTGCTGATACTTGTTAAATTGTGCACTGACTCCTGATGCAATTTGTAGATGACATGAAATTTTTCTTCCACGTCAGGTGATATTTCCAATTGATTAAAGGACATGGCACTAATTCCTCAATTTTTCAATATAGATATGCAAAAGAGAAATGGCAGCAGGTGTCATACCCTTAATTCTACTGGCCTGCCCGAGTGTGGAAGGTCGGATATGCTCTAGTTTTTCCACATATTCTCTTCTCAACCCTTTGATATTATTATAATTTATATTTTCAGGTATTCTGACATTTTCTATCCTATTATATTTTTTAACATCACCTTCCTGTTTTTTTATATATCCCTCGTATCTGATAATGGTTTCTGCCATCTTAGAAACTTTGTCTGAATATGTTTTCTTAAGGAAAGAATTAATATCACCAAATCCCACCTCAGGTCTCTTTAATAGTTGATAAAGGTTAACCGATTCTTTTAACGAGACCCCTTTTTCACTTAATAACGAATCTGAAATATCTGATTGTTTAACAAACGTTTCCTTCAGCTCATCCAATAATTCGTTAAGAGACTGTTTCTCTGAGGTAAAACGCTTAAAGCGCTTTTCAGCAATCAAGCCAAGTTCTTTGCCTTTATCGATAAGTCTGAATTCTGCATTATCCTCACGCAAAAGCAACCTGAATTCACCCCTTGAATGAAAAATGCGGTAGGGCTCATCAACACCTTTGGTTACCAAATCATCTATCATAACACCTATATAACTTTCATCCCTGCCCAAGACAAATTCCTTTTTGCTGTATGAAAGAACAGCATTAACTGCTGCAACAAAACCCTGCACAGCAGCTTCTTCATAGCCTGTTGTACCATTAATCTGACCAGCAAAATACAGACCATTAATTTTTTTTGTCTCCAGTGTGTTTTTCAGTTCGGTTGGCTGTACAAAGTCATATTCTATTGCATAGGCCGGTCTTACAAACTGAACATTTTCAAGTCCAGGTACTGTTCTGTAAAGAGCGTACTGAACATCAATGGGTAGTGATGACGAAAGACCGTTCACATAAAACTCTTTTGATATAAGACCCTCTGGCTCCAAAAAAACCTGGTGTCTATCCTTATCAGGAAATTTCTTGACTTTGTCTTCTATAGAGGGGCAGTATCTTGGCCCGATACCTTTAATAATGCCAGAATACAAAGGAGACCTGTGCATGTTTTCGGAAATGACTTTATGTGTATTTTCATTTGTATAAGTAATAAAACAGAATTTCTGCGGTAAACTTAACTGCTCAGTTTCAAAAGAGAAAAATGAAGGATTTGCATCCCCCTTTTGCTCTACAGTCTTGCTGAAATCAATGGAGCCCTCAAAGACTCTGGCCGGTGTCCCGGTCTTTAAGCGCTGAAATTTAAATCCTGCTGCCCTCAACGACTCCACCAATCGTACAGAGGAAAACTCATTTGCTCTGCCAGCAGCGTATCTATTTTCTCCGATATGAATAAGACCGTTTAAAAACGTTCCAGTACACAGTATAACTTTTTTACAGTGGTGTACATCTCCAGCATCAGTCCTTACTCCATCAACTGCATTACCATCCCAAAGGATATCAACAGCTGATCCCTGACAAACAGCAAGTTGTGGAGTGGAAAATAGTGTATTTGACATTACTTCTCTGTATTTCGCCTTATCTGCCTGTGCTCGAGAACTCCGCACCGCCGGGCCCTTTTTTGTATTAAGGAGCCTGAACTGAATACCGGTTGCATCTATGCATTTGGCCATTTCACCACCAAGAGCATCCAAATCCCTTACAAGATTACCCTTTGCAAGCCCTCCTATGGCAGGATTGCAACTCATTTGTGCTATTGTTTCGATATAAATGCTAATAAGCAATGTCTTAGCACCCATCCTGGCAGATGCTAAGGCAGCTTCACAACCAGCATGACCGGCACCAATAACAATTACATCGTAATAATATTTATTCATATTAGTAACCTGCATCAAAATGTAAAATGTTTCACGTGAAACATTTCATTCCTATTTGCCCAAACAAAATTTGCTAAAAATATTATCAAGAATCTCATCCGTGTAAACGTCCCCGGTAATCTCAGATATAATATTTAAAGCCTGGTTTAGGTCAATAGAAAGTAAATCCAAAAAATCATTCTGTAAATTAACATCAGCCTCTTTTAAAATGTCAAACAATCTGCTCAAAAGAGACAGATGCCGCCCATTAATCAAAACTGAAGAACCCATTTTTTCAGAATCCTCAAAAATCACTCTGGAATAAATCAAATCCTCCAGTTGTTCAAAATTCGTCTTAAATTTTGCAGAAACACATATATCAAGAAAATCATAATTAGATGACTTCATAATGTCCATCTTATTGCCGACAACTATCCGCTCAGTACCATTACTGATATCGAGTATTAAACGATCTTCGTCACTGAGAGGCTGGGAAATATCAAGCAAAACAATTACAAGATCAGCTTCATTGACTTTTTCCTTAGCTTTATCTATACCGATGGATTCCAGATCACTGTCAGAATCCCTCAGCCCAGCAGTATCCACAAGATTCACAGGTATACCCTTAATCAAAAGTTTCTCTTCTATATAATCCCTTGTGGTACCGGCATACTCAGAAACAATAGCCCTATCTTTCTGCACAAGATTATTAAGCAAAGAAGATTTGCCAACATTTGGTTTACCGATAATTATAATATTCAAACCTTCACGATAAAATTTCTGCTTATTGTATGAATTAATAAGATTTTTGACATATTCAGCGATTGTCTCAAGATTAGATTGGATATATGTATAATCGTGAGCAGATAAATCATCTTCAGGAAAATCAACATAAGCCTCAACAATACTTGCAGTGTCAATAAGTATATCTTTTAGCGATTTAATTTTTGAACTCAAAGAACCCTGAAGCTGATTAAAAGAATAAAAAATGCCCTTCTCAGATTTGGATTCAATGAGATCCAAAATAGACTCAGCCTGAGTCAAATCAACTTTATTGTTCAAAAAAGCTCTTTTGGTAAATTCACCAGGCTCAGCTGCCCTAACCCCCAAAGAATACAACGTTTCCAAAGCTTTTACAACAATCTGAGGGTTGCCATGAAAAGAGATTTCCAACGAATCCTCACCGGTGAACGAATTGGGAGATTTAAAAAAATAAAACACAACTTCATCTAATATAGTACCATCAGGTAATAGAAAATAACCGGTGTAAACATATCTATATCGTATCTGATTCTGATTAATTAAGTTATGAGAATAATCCATTAAAAGCTCACAACATTTAAAAGAATCTTCCCCGGAAACACGAACAACAATAACCGCAGAAGTTAACAAAGGCGTAATAGGAGCAGCTATAGTATCCATTATACTAACAGATTTTCCCTAAGCCTGAAAGATTTTAGAGTATTGTAAAGCAACATCGTAATAGTCATAGGCCCCACACCCCCAGGAACAGGAGTAATAAAAGAGCATTTATTCTGCACACTTTCAAAATCCACATCCCCAGTGACTTTCCCATTAAAACGATTCATCCCGACATCCACAACAACAGCACCAGGTTTAACAAACTCATTAGTAATAAAATGAGCTTTTCCAACCCCTGTAACAAGTATATCCGCTTGAGAAGTAATTTCGGGTACATTCGTAGTCATTATATGGCATATTGACACAGTAGCATTATTTCTTAAAAAAAGGGCAGCCATTGGCTTGCCAACAATATTACTGGCACCCACAACAACTGCGTGCTTACTCTCAACCTGTATTTCATACTCTTCCAATAACTTTATAATACCATAAGGCGTGCAGGGAAAAAGAGTGTCAGCACCAATATTAAGCAAACCAACATTAAAAGGATGAAAACCATCGACATCCTTTGCAGGATCTATAGATAGAAGTATTTTATTTTCATCAATATGGCCGGGTAAAGGTAGCTGCACAAGAATACCATCAATTGTATCATCGTTATTATATAAAGATATAATATCCAGAAGTTTATCAGTCGTAATTGAAGCATCAAGTCGCTTTACAACCGATTTAAAACCTACCCTCAGACATGCCTTCTCCTTCATAGAGACATATAAATTACTCGCATAATCATCACCTACGATAATCACAGCTATCCCGGGTACCCTCTTATTTTTTCCCCTTAATGAATCAACCTGTCTGCCAAAGCCATTAATAAGTTTTTCAGAAAGTGCCTTGCCATCCAAAATTGTGGCCAAACTAAACCTCCTTAATTACTGCAAAAGAGACAATATAATCATCACCAGTATTCATAAGAGTGACACCCTGCGTATCTCTGCTCAAAACTGAAATTTGAGAAACACCTGTACGTATAATTTTACCGCTTTTTGTAATTAACATAACATCATCAGAATCCAAAACTTGCTTAGCGCCACAAATATTACCTGTTTTAGGAGTAACCTTTGATAATTTAACACCTTTACCGCCTCTTGACTGCAGTCTGTATTCATTTACCATTGTACGTTTACCAAAACCGTTTTCTGTTACAGTTAATAGGAAAGGAGCACCGGAGGCAATTTCCATAGAAACCACTTCATCAGATTTAGCTAAATCGATACCTTTCACACCACTTGCATTCCTTCCCATAGATCTTATCTCACTGGCAGAAAAATGGATGGCTTTCCCATTCTTTGTAGCTAATAAAATATTGTCATCATCTGTAACAAAGTCTGTTGAAACAATCTCGTCACCATCACGAAGCTTAATTGCCTTAATACCACTTCTGCCACTTTTAAACAAATTAACATGAGATTTTTTTACTAACCCCTTTTTTGTTCCGAAAATGATATTTTTATCGTCAACATTGTCGGAAACAGACAATACAGAAGCAATATATTCATTATCAGAAAATTCGATAAAATTAGATATGTGCCTGCCTCTTGTACCAGGGGCAGATTCAGGAAGTTCATATACCTTCAGAAAATAAATATTACCAAAATTTGTAAAAAACATCAGTTTTGAATGATTTGAAGATACTATAATCCTTTCAATAAAATCATCACCCTTACTCAAGGCACCGGATTTTCCTTTCCCACCACGTTTTTGGGCAGTAAAAGATGTTAGTGGTGTCCTCTTTATATATCCGTTATGCGTAATGGTTACAACAGCCTCATCATCCGGTATAAGGTCCTCTACATTTATCTCTTCAATAGAAGAAGAAATCTCTGTCAGTCTTTCATCACCGTACTTATCTTTAATCTCGGTTAGCTCATCATAAATAACATTATTCAGTACATCCCTGTTATTCAAAATATTTTTATAAAATTCGATATCTTTTAACGTATTTTTATACTCATCTTCAAGTTTGTCTATTTCAAGACCTGTCAGCTTCTGAAGTCGCATATCAAGGATAGCCTGTGACTGGGTGTTGGTGAAAGCAAATCTATCCATTAACCGCGATTTAGCTTCTTTAGCATCGTTAGACCCTCTGATTATCTTTATAACTTCATCAATATTCTCAACGGCAAGTTTCAAGCCCTCAAGAATGTGAAGTCTGTTCTCAGCATGTTTTAAAAGATATTCTGTTCGTCTTGTAACAACAACAATTCTGTGCTTTATAAATTCCTCTAAAATCCTAAGCAGAGAAAAAGTTTTGGGTCTGCCATCAATCAGAGCCACCATATTTATACCGAAAGATGTTTCCAAAGACGTATATTTATACAATCTATTAAGTATAATATCAGGATGATCACCTTTCTTAATTTCAATAACAACACGAATACCATCTCTGTCAGACTCATCCCGCAAATCTGATATACCTGTGATTTTCTTGTCCCTGACAAGCTCAGCAATTTTTTCAATAAGATTAGCCTTGTTAACCTGATAAGGCAATTCAGTGACAATTATACGCTCCCTGCCATTCTTTAATTCTTCAATATGAGTTCTAGCTCGTACTTTAATGGATGCTCTGCCGGTAAGATAAGCATTCTTTATATCTGAAATTCCCATTATTATACCTGCAGTGGGAAAATCCGGACCTTTTATATAATTCAAAACACCTTCGGCAGTATAATTTTCATTTTTTAACATATATTGAAGGGCATTTATAACCTCTGTTAAATTATGCGGCGGAATATTCGTGGCCATTCCAACTGCTATACCACTGCCACCATTAATCAGCAAATTGGGAATTTTGGTAGGCAAAACAACAGGCTCAGAGAGTGAACCATCATAATTATCTATAAAATCAACAGTGTTTTTATCAAGATCAGCAAGCATTTCTTCCGCAATTTTAGCCATACGTATTTCAGTGTATCTCATTGCAGCAGGTGAATCTCCATCTATTGAACCGAAATTACCCTGACCATCAATCAACGGATACCGCATAGAAAAATCTTGGGCCATTCTCACCACAGTATCATAAACTGCAGCATCACCGTGAGGATGATATTTACCAATGACATCACCAACAATCCTGGCAGATTTTTTATACGGTTTATTATGAACAATGCCCATTTCACTCATAGCGTATAAAACACGCCGGTGAACAGGCTTTAACCCATCCCTGACATCAGGTAACGCTCTGCCCACTATGACACTCATTGCGTAATCAAGGTAGCTGTTTTTTATAGAGTCCTCTATACTAAGTTCAATAATACCTTTTTCTTTCATTCTTCACCTGTCATATATCTATATTTTTGGCTTTTAATGCATTTTCTTCAATAAATTCCCTACGAGGTGCCACAATATCACCCATCAAAAGCGAAAACAGCTCATCAGCTGCTTCAGCATCTTCAATTCTAACCTGATAAAGAGATCTTCTTTCAGGATCAACTGTAGTCTCCCACAATTGTTCCGGATTCATTTCCCCCAGACCCTTATACCGCTGTATACTCAATCCCTTTTTACCTCTCTCTTCAATAAAAGAAATCAAATCCTTTACATTGTCAAAAAACCTGTCTTCACCCGAAACAGTAATTTTATAAGGTACAGGGCCAAGTTCCTTTACAAAAACACCTAATCTTCTAAGCTCTTTAAATTCGGGCGTAGTAAGAAACTCTGTGTCTAAAACAAAACGTTTTATTTCACTTTCAAAAATCAAATTATAACGGTCAAATTCATCATTATAATCCACATGATAATTTTTATAGTTATCCAGAATATTTTTTTCCTTTAAATAGTTAAAAAGATTTTCAACATAAACTTTATCAGAAATATTATTTACATTCAAATCATCAAAAGTTGCCAGTTCAGACATAAGCTCTCTGTAAAGCCCCTTTCTATTAAACTTATCGAGTAACGCATCATAGGCAATAATATTCTTAAATACCTCCTTGTATCTATGTTTGGCTAAATTGCCTATTGTGATATCAGTCAAACCTGAATCAAGGAGAAAATTTTCCATTTCATCTTCATCATGTATATATTTTTCCATTTTCCCTTTCTTCACCTTATAAAGAGGTGGTTTAGCTATATATAGATAGCCTCTTTCTATTATCGGCCTCATATATCTGAAAAAATATGTAAGTAAAAGAGTTGTAATATGGGCACCATCAACATCAGCATCTGTCATTATAATTATTTTATGGTACCTAAGCTTTTCAATATTAAATTCTTCTTTTCCAATGCCTGTACCCAAAGCAGTAACAATACTCTTTATTTCATTATTTGATAAAAGCTTATCAAATCTGGCCTTTTCTACATTTAAAATCTTACCTTTCAGAGGTAAAATAGCCTGAAATTTACGATGTCTGCACTGTTTGGCGGATCCGCCGGCTGAATCACCCTCTACAATAAAAATCTCCGATAAAGAAGGATCTTTTTCCTGGCAGTCAGCAAGCTTCCCAGGAAGAGTGGATACTTCCAAAGCATTTTTTCGTCTTGTTAACTCTTTCGCTTTCCGTGCAGCTTCCCTTGCACGAAATGCCTGTATTGCTTTATCAAGTATCTTTTTTACAATAGCGGGATTTTCTTCCAAATAATCTGTCAAATACGTATTCATGACATTTTCAACAGCAGTTTTAGCTTTGGAAGAACCCAGTTTACCCTTTGTCTGACCTTCAAAAACAGGCTCATTCATCTTTACAGATATTATAGCAGACATACCTTCTCTTATATCATCACCGGTTAAGTTAAACTTTTCCTTTAGCAAACCATGTCTATTTATAAAACTATTAAATATTTTGGTGTAGGCAGTTTTAAAACCAGCTTCATGAGTACCTCCGCCATCGGTATGAATATTATTAACAAAAGAATAGATAGACTCATTGTAAGAGTCATTATACAATAAGGATATTTCAACTAAGATATCCTCATATTTCCCCTGAATATAAATTGGCTCATCTATAAGCAACCCTTTACTCTTGTTAAGATATTTTATATAGCTTACAATCCCGCCTTCTGCGTAAAAAGTATGAGATTTGTCATCTTTTTCGTCATTAAGTACTATTTCAACACCGCTGTTTAAAAAAGCAAGCTCACGAAATCTTCTGGATAAACTTTCATAAGAAAATTCTGTTGTTTCAAATATTTCAGGATCTGATTTGAACGTTATTTTTGTCCCAGTTTTATTTGTTTTACCTATCTTCTCAAAATTACAAACGGGAATTCCCTTTTCATATTTTTGGTAATAAATACCACCATCTCTTCTTACTGTAACCTCAAGGAACTCAGATAGCGCATTAACAACAGATATCCCAACTCCATGCAAACCGCCGGAAGCATAATAGGCCCCGGAATTAAACTTACCACCAGAATGAAGAGTAGTCATTACAACTTCAACAGTTGGTTTTCCGGCTACAGGATGTGTGCCCACCGGTATACCCCTACCGTCATCTTCGATTGTTATGCTACCATCTATATGAAGTGTAACAGTAATTTTCGTGCAGAACCCGGCCATTGCCTCATCAATGGAATTATCTATTACTTCATATACCAAATGGTGAAGACCTTTTGTATCAGTGGAGCCAATATACATTCCCGGCCTCTGTCTGACCGGATCCAGACCTTCCAAAACCCTTATACTGGACTCACTATAATCCTTATTCCTTTCCATAACCTACTCCTGGTAAAAACCATATTTTATTGTAAATGTATTATATGCCCATCGGTAAAAAAATTATTCTTAACACCGGTAATAAAAACCTGGTTTTTATTAAAGAATTCCCTGAATGCATTAATCCTGTTTTCATCCAAACCGACTTCCAGGTCGTCTAATACGACTATTATATCATTTTTTAAAATTTCTTCAACAATTAAAACAGCTGATGCTAAGGAAGCCAAACTGAAAGACTTCTTTTGTCCGAAACTTGCAAAGGATTCGTACTTTCTGTCACAGTATTCAACATATATTTTATCTAAGTGTGCTCCTCTTAAAATTTTTCTTCTTTTTAACTCTTCTTTATATTCAGAATTTTCTATTTTTGAATTTTGTATTATAAATCTAAAATCTTCGATATTTTTAAATATATCGTGTTTTATATAATCCAGCTTGTTGTTCAAAAGTTCTAAAATAAAAATTCTATTATTCTGAATTTTATCAGAAAGTTTTTTCAGTTCTTCAGTCACTGATTGAAAATAAAGAGTATCGGGATTATTAAAATTAAGCATATTTTTTTTTATCTTCAGTAGTTTACTGTAGTCTTTAAGAACAACCAAATGTTCAGTGCTATAATAAAAACAAATTTTATCAAGAAATCTTCTTTTGTTTTCCTGGTTGTCGCTGAGCAGACCTTCATTTTCAGGTGAGTAAACCAATATAGGATTATTATAAATGTAACTGCTAAGATTATTTATACGTTTGCCGTTCTCATAAATGGTGACATTTTTATCATAATTAAAAGAAAGTTTGTAATTAAAATCATCTTTTGAAAGATAAGCCTGTAAATAAAAACTGTCTTGATTAAAATTTACAAGTTTTTGAAATTGGTTCTGTCTGAAACTTTTCCCGTTTAAAATCGTATGCACGGCCTCTACAACACTTGTTTTGCCTGTGCCATTGTTACCTGTTATGTAATTAAAACCTTTTGTAAAATATAAGTCAAGTTTTCTGTGATTTCTGAAGTTGACAATCTTTATTGAATCTAAATACACTTTGTGGTTAATGCCTTCTAATATCTTTCTATGGTAATAGCTACAAGAAGATATTGATAATTACCATTTTCAGGGACAAAAATTGCTGGATTCTTCCTGCCAATTAATTTGATGGTAAAAAAATCTGAATCTATATGATTTACTATGTCTAAAAGAAGTTTTGAGTTAAAAATAATATCAAGACTTTCACCGTTGAAATCGATATCTTCTATTACTTCGTTACCCTGACCGTATTCGGTTTCCAAACTGTAAATATTTAACATATTTTCATTAAAAGATAAAGCTATGCCTCTTGATATTTCACTTGTAATAGTTGAAATTCTTCTAACAACCTCTTCAAATTCTCTTGTGGGAATTTTAGCAAAATAGGGATATTTTGTGTGAAAAAGTGAGCCTATATTTCTTATAAATTTTTCGATTAATTTTGAATATACTGTAATATTATCTATTTTAAATTGAATTTGTTTCTTATCTGTTTCCACCTCTACATATTCGTCTAAATCTAAAAGTTTCGTAACCTCTACTGCAGTCTTCTTAGGAATATTGATTGTAAATTCATCGCTGAATTCCTCATCGAATTCAGTATTAGCAATAGCTATTCTTTGAAAGTCAGCTGAACCTACTTCCAATTGGTTGCCAAAAACCCTAAAGTGAGCTCCTGTATACTCTATTTTTGATGGGTCGTTTGAAATGCAAAAATTTGTTTTTTTCAAAAGGGTTTGTAATTCGTTACTCTTCATTTTGATATGATACTCAGGTGTTATGTATGTCATTGTTGGAAAAAATTCTGGTTCAATTGTAGATAAACTGAATTGGGATTTTCCTGATTTTAACTGCAGTTTACCCCCGTTAAGTTTAAAATTTATTACAGATGCATTGGGTAATTCTTTTATAATATCATTAAGTTTTTTACATGAAACTGTAGTTATTCCGGATTCTTCAATATTTGCATCCAGCTTTGCTGAAAATCCCATATGGGTATTGGAAGCCTTTAATATTATTTCTTCGTTTGTGGATTGAATAAGGATGTTTTCTAAAATTGTATTTATTCCTTTGGTACTTGTAAAATTGTTTGCATGTTGAATGAGAGGTAATATTTTTTCCTTGATTATGCTAAATTGCATATATTTGCTCTCCTAATAACTTATTTTAAATAATAAATAATAGTAGTAATAGTATAGTATATGGAAAATGTTGACAAGTTAAAATTTAAATAATGTGACAGTACTTTTTGGTATTAACAATTATGTTGAAATTTTGTAATAGTATTCAACATAGTTAACAATGTTAGCTGAAAAAAATGATAAATGTAAATTGTCCACAGATTTTAAAATAGTTGTACAGTTTGTTTTTAACATTGATAGTTTTTAGCTGTAGAGATGTTTGTAAATATTGTTGATAAGCTCTTTTAACTCACTGTCATTTTTTATTTTTTTCTCTATACTTCCGATGGAATGCAATACTGTTGAGTGATCTCTTCCGCCAAATATTTCGCCTATTTCCTGTAGTGAAATATTGAGTTTTTCTCTTAAGATATACATACATATTTGTCTTGGGTAGGAAATACTTTTTGTTCTCTTTTTTGACTTTAAATCAGCAGGTTTTATATTAAAAAATTTTGTAATTGTGTTAATTATAATATCCGGATTTAAGGTTTTATCTTTCTTTATTAAAAACTTATCAAGAGATTTTTTTGCCAGTTCTGTACTTAAAGGTTCATTATGAAATGAGGCAAAAGCACTTAAACGTATGAGAGCTCCTATTAACTCCCTTATGTTGTCACTTTTCAGATTTTCGGCAATAAAGAGAGCAACCTCTTTATTTAGTTCCAGATTCATCAATTCAGCCCGTTTCATTAATATAGCAGTTTTCTCTTCTGTAGATGGAGCCTGGATATCAGCTATTAATCCCCAGGCAAATCTGCTTTTTAATCTGTCCTCCATAGAAGGTATTTCATTAGGTGTTTTATCGCTCGTTATTATGATTTGCTTTTGTGAATCGTACAGTGAGTTAAAAGTATAAAAAAATTCCTCAGTGCTGCGGTCTTTACCTGCTAAAAATTGTACGTCATCAAAAAGAAGAACATCAATATTTCTGTATTTACCCCTAAATTCATCCATACTCTTTGTTTTTAAAGAATAAATCATTTCGTTAGTGAAATTTTCACTGGATATATACAATATCTTTAATTTAGGATAACTTTGTATCAGTTTATTCCCTACAGCATGCATTAGATGGGTTTTACCCAATCCAACACCTCCGTATATAAATAGCGGGTTATATGTGTGAAAATATCCTTCAGCTACAGCCAGACATGCAGCATGTGAAAATTGATTGGATCCCCCTACAACAAATGTATCAAAAGTATATTGTTTGTTAAGATTTGTACCTTTAGAGCTTATATTTATATGATTAGATGAAGGTGTTATATTGTAACTGCCTGCTTCCTTTTTCTGTTCATTTCTAATAGTCAGTTCAACCTCAGCGTCTATAGAAAGGCTATTATTAAAAATATCCTTTATAATTTTTAGATATTTATCCTGTACCCAAGTTTTATAAAATCTGTTGGGAACAGAAATAATTATTAAATCCCCGCGCAATTCTATTATTTTTAAAGGTTTCAACCAGGTGTTTATTTCCTGACTGCTTAATTTATCGGAAGCCTCTTTTAATACTTCATCCCATATTTTGATATTATCCAAGCAAACTCCCCTTTATTATCATTAGGTAATTTTGTTTATAAAAGTTAAGAATGCCATTTACAAGTGGAAATTGTGTTTACAAAAATAAAATATAGATAATTTTTTAGCAAAAAGATAAAAATAGTAGTTATTTATAATAGAAAAAAATACCCGGTTACTTTTTCGTAAAACCGGATATTTTGTGGAAAAAGTGTTTATAAAGTATTATTCATTACCTTCTTCAGGGCCATTCTGAAATAATTCATTAATAATTTCAAGAGCGTTGCAAGCTCCTTCCCTCTGAATTATTGCGGAAGCTAAAAAGATATCCTTAGGTTGCATATTGTTGCTGAGCCCCAGTATACTTTTGTAACATTCAGTTTCATCAGCTGTTAAAACATATTCCTGTTCTGTGTCAAAAGATGTGTAGACATCCCCTGATTTTTGATTAAAACCGTTTGTAAAAAAAAGTAATATTAGTACTAAAATAAATAAAATTATAGAAGCAGGTAAAAATACATTGAAAATATTGCCGTTACCCTTCTTCTCAAGTTTGCTTAATAAATCATTTCCCCAACTATCAATTTTTTTGGATACCTTTTCATAATAGGAACCTTCACCATTTTTATCACTGTATTCAACGTCAAGAGAATCAACATATTTAAAAAACTCTCTTCTTACAAAAGGTGTCAAACCTTCATCAATTTCACCATTTTCCTTTTTATCATTATATTCAGCAACAAGTTCAGAAATCTTACCTTTTATGACAATCTCATTTAGGTTCTTTTCTTCACACGCTTGCAATATTTCCTCTGAAAGCTTATCAGATATATCAAACTCTTTTGCAAATTCTTTTATTTTATCTTGATTCATACTGGCACCTCCTATTTTTTTTATAATGTACCATAAAAATGAATGTTTCTGCAATATTTTATCTAAAAAGATATTTTCAATTGTGATATTTCCTCACTTATAGTATGTAGATTTAACCGTAAAATTATATAGGAGTATAAAAATATATGCTGACTATTAAATCTACACCGCTTTATTTGGGCACAAGTGGATACCAGCATGATGATTGGATAGGCAATTTTTACCCTGAAGGAATCAATCATTACGAGATGTTCGATTATTATATGAGTCGGTTTAATTTTGTTGAAATAACGTTTACTTTTTACAAAATACCCTACAAAAATACAATTCAAAGTATTATGGACAGGATTAATAGAGATATATTCTTTTCCATAAGGCTGCATAAAGATTTCCTAAGAGGCAAATACAGTCACAAAGAGCTTGGGGAGTTTCTTGAAGGGCTGTCCCCTTTTTTGAATAATGGAAGGATAAAAGCTTTTTTTGCCGATTATAATTACAAATTTAGTGCATCAAAACAAAATATAGAGTTAATAGAGAAAATAAGGAAAGATTTCCCGTCCGATATACCTTTTTTTGTGGAATTACCAAATATTACATGGTTTAAAGAAAGGTTTTTGGATAATTTTAAAACAAAAAAAATCGGATTAATAGGTTTACATATGCCTAACATCAGAGGACTGGCGCCGTTTTATCCCATTAACACCAACTTTTATACATATTTGAGACTTTATGGAAAGAGCAGATTATGGGTTCTTCCGGATGATAAGGAGTTAAATTATAATTATAAAACAGAGGAATTGAAAAATATTCTTGAAAGCTGCGTGGATGCAAGTGTATTAAGTAAAGAGGCTTTTATTTCATTCTGTAATGTGGGTCAAGGGCACGCTCCGGATAATGCATTAAAAGTAAAAAGGATAATAGAGCAGGAATATGGCGGATAAAAGAAAAAAGGCTGCAGCTATAAAATATGAAAGTACCAAAGACAATGCTCCCAAGGTTGTTGCTAAAGGGCATGGTATTATAGCTGAAAACATAATAAAAAAAGCAGAAGAATACGGAGTACATATAGAAGAAGATCCGGATTTGGTAGAAGTATTGGCTAAATTAGAAATTAATGAAGAAATTCCTGAAAAACTGTATAAAGCTTTTGCGTTTATACTGGCCGAACTTTATAAAATCAATGACAGGTAACTGCCAACAAGTGATTTCTATTAAAAATAATTTTATTGCCTGATAACTACTACTTTTACATATAAATCCAAATAAATCCTTGACATATTAACTTTGTCTTTTTATTTTTATTTTAGCACTCAACACTGGAGAGTGCCAACAAATTTTTAAGGTTATATAAATTATATGGAATTAACAAAGAGGGAAGAAACAGTACTTAGAATTATCGTTGATGAATATATTAACAGCAGTCAGCCTGTGGGCTCCAGGTATGTGTCAAAAACCGGACTGTTGATATTAAGTCCCGCTTCAATAAGAAATATTATGAGTGACCTGGAAGAGAAAGGCTTTATTGTTCAGCCCTATACATCGTCCGGGCGTGTGCCTACTGATTCAGGGTTTAAATATTATATAGATAAATTTATAGCTATTTCGGATGAAAATATAAATAACGTCAAAAAAGAATTTCAAAATTTGGATGCAGCCAATGTCCGTGAAATGTTTGATAATATAAGTAGAAAACTGGGGGATCTCACCCATTCAATAGGATTTGTCTTATCACCCAAATTAAATACTATGTATTTAAAGCATATTGAATTTTTAAAACTTAATGCTGAAACAGTTCTTACTGTTATTGTCACTAAATCGGGAATAGTTCACAATATGCTTATGGAAGTTGATGAATCTATTAAAGAGAATGATTTGGTAAGGGTATCAAATTATCTCAATGAGAAATTTATGAATAAAACCCTTCTTCAAATTCAGAAACAACTTGTTGATGAAATGGAAGATAAAAAGAATAAAGTAAATGAGTTGACAGAAAAGGTAATAAAAGTTAGTGAAAATCTTTTTAAAAATTCTGATTTCGGTTCAGAAATAATTTTACACGGCACATCTAATATTATAGGGCAGCCGGAATTCAAGGATGTTGAGAAATTAAAGGATTTTTTAAATGCTTTTGAAGAAAAGCATTTTGCTTATCAGATACTGGAAAAGTGCATGAATGAAAATGGTGTTAAAATATTTATAGGCTCTGATTTCGGAGAGGAAAAAATTAATGAGCTCGGACTTGTGGCCAAACCTTATCTGCGTGATGATAATATCGTGGGGACATTGGGCGTTATAGGGCCAAAAAGGATGAAATACCCCGAAGTTATTCCTATTGTAGATTTTACAGCAGAAATAATAACAAATATACTTAAAAAGCTTGGAGGAAGCAATGACAAATAAACAGGAAGAATTTGATGAAAAAGAAAAATTTGAAGATGAAGAGGTTCATGGTGAAAATTTAGATAATGGCAAAGAGGATGATAAAGAAAATGAAACGGATTCCAGCGAACAAAAAGAGGAGGTAGAAATTTTAAAGAAAGACAAAAAAGAACTTGAAGAAAAGCTTAAGGAAGCCAATGATAAAGTTTTGCGGATATCAGCTGATACGGATAATTACAGGAAAAGACTTGCTAAAGAATCTGAGGATAAGGTTAAGTTTGCCAATCAGAGTTTGATATTGGATTTGCTGAATGTTGTGGATCATTTGGAAATGGCTCTCAGCCATAGTGATGAGAATTTTAGTGTGGATGCATTAAGGCAGGGCGTGGAGCTGACTTTAAAACAGTTTAAAGACATTTTGTCAAAATACGGTGTGGAAGAAATTAAAGTTGAGGAAGGTGATAAATTCGATCCTAATGTACATGAAGCGATGATGCTTGATGAGCGGGAAGATTTGGAAAATAATCATATTTCAATGGTGATGCAAAAGGGCTACAAGCTCCATGATAGAGTTATACGCTCAAGTAAGGTAAAGGTTAACAAGAAAAAAGAAAATAAAAAAGATAAACAGGAGGAAAATAATGAGTAACAACACAGGAAGAGTGATAGGAATTGACCTGGGAACAACTAATTCAGTTGTTTCTATAATGGAGGGCGGACAGCCTAAAGTGATAGTAAATGCAGAAGGTATGACGACTACGCCTTCAGTAGTTGCTTTTACCGACAGTGATGAACGTCTGGTTGGTATGCTGGCTAAAAGACAGTCTATTACCAACCCCAATAATACTATTTTCAGCATTAAAAGACTGGTTGGAAGGAAATATGATTCGGATCAGGTGAAAAAAGCAAAGGACATATTACCCTACAATATTGTTGCAGCAGATAATGGTGATGCCTGGGTTGAAGTAAAGGGTAAACGCTATGCGCCTCAGGAAATTTCAGCAATGATATTGCAAAAACTGAAAAAGACTGCAGAAGAGTATTTAGGGGAAACGGTTACTGATGCTGTTATTACCGTACCTGCTTATTTTAATGATGCCCAGAGGCAGGCCACCAAAGATGCTGGAAAAATAGCCGGACTTAATGTTCTGCGTATAATCAATGAGCCCACAGCAGCGTCACTGGCATACGGTCTGGACAAGAAAAATGATGAGAAAGTTGCTGTATATGACCTTGGAGGAGGTACCTTTGACATTTCCATTTTGGAGTTGGGCGATGGTGTTTTTGAGGTTAAGGCCACTAATGGTGATACTTTTCTCGGCGGTGATGATTTTGATATGAGGCTGGTGGAATGGCTGATAGATGAATTTAAAAAGGAAAACGGCATAGATCTTGGTAAAGACAAAATGGCACTCCAGAGATTAAAGGAAGCTGCAGAAAAAGCTAAACATGAACTATCTTCTTCTGTGGAAACTGAAATTAATCTTCCGTTTATTACAGCTGATCAAACAGGTCCCAAGCACCTTGTCAAAAAACTCTCCAGAGCAAAACTTGAATCGCTTGTGAGTGATTTGGTTGAGCGCACGTTAGAGCCGTGCAGAAAATCACTTGAAGATGCAGGAATATCTGCATCAGAGATAGACGAGGTTATTCTTGTGGGGGGAATGACAAGAATGCCCCTTGTCCAACAGAAAGTTAAGGAATTTTTTGGCAAGGAACCCCATAAAGGTATAAACCCCGATGAAGTTGTAGCAATTGGTGCAGCAATTCAGGCAGGTGTTTTGAGAGGTGATGTTAAAGATGTCCTGCTTCTGGATGTGACTCCCCTTTCTCTCGGTATAGAGACTATGGGTGGTGTGATGACTAAAATAATTCCACGAAATACCACAATACCTACAAAGAAGAGTCAGGTTTTTACTACTGCAGCAGATAATCAGACCTCTGTTACCATACATGTGCTGCAGGGTGAAAGAGAAATGGCTGCAGACAATAAATCGATAGGAAGGTTTGATCTTGTGGGTATTCCCCCAGCACCAAGAGGGGTTCCTCAGATTGAAGTGACTTTTGATATTGATGCAAACGGGCTTCTCAATGTTTCGGCAAAAGACTTGGGCACAGGTAAGGAGCAGTCTATAAGAATTACACCGAGCAGTGGTTTAAGTGAAGAGGAAGTTGACAGAATGGTTAAAGAAGCCGAAGCCAATGCGGAAGCAGACAAGAAGAAAAAAGAATTGGTTGAGCTTAGAAATCAAGCCGATACACTTGTTTACTCAACAGAAAAATCCCTGAAAGAGCATGGTGATAAAGTCGATGCTGAAACCAAAGAAAATATAGAAAAGGCACTGGATGAATTGAAAAAGGTTCAGGCCGGCGAAGATACGGAAGCTATTAAGAAAGCGATAGAAAATCTTTCTAACGTTTCCCACAAATTGGCAGAGGCTGTTTACCAGGCCACGGGAGGCCAGCAGAGTGGATCTGCTGAAGCAGAAACCGGTTCAGCGGAGAATGCACAAACCGGAGGCTCTGATACTGAAGAAGATGTTGTTGATGCGGACTATGAAGAAGTAAATGAGGAAAATAAAGATAAATAAAAAAGCGGGTTGTTTACCCGCTTTTTTATTTAATATGAAGCGAAAACAAACCTTTGGGTTTGAATTTTTATACATTTGTTATTGAAATTTTATCTTGTTACTATTATTCAATCGTAATTGTTTTTCCGCTTTGGAGGTAGATGTTGACGAAAGATTATTATGAAATTTTAGGTGTACAAAAGAATGCTACAGAATCTGAAATAAAAAAAGCATACAGGAAGCTGGCTTTACAATATCATCCGGACAGAAATCCAGATGATAAAGAAGCCGAAGAAAAGTTTCGTGAAGTGAGTGAAGCTTATGAAGTGCTGAGTGATCCGCAGAAAAGAGCCCAGTTTGACCAATACGGACGTGTTTTTGACGAAGGTTTTGCAGGTGGTGGAGGTGGCGGTTTTCAGGCCGATGATTTTGCATCCACTATTTTTGAAGAATTTTTCGGTGATTCTTTTGGCGATTTCTTTGGTGGAGGATCAAGGCGCAGGGCTAAAAACAGGCCTACGCGCGGATCAAATATTGAGATAAAATTAGATATAGAATTTAAAGAAGCTGCATTTGGCACCAAAAAAACTGTTGATATCCCCAAAATTGTCAACTGTCACAGATGTGGTGGTAACGGGGCTGAGCCAGGCGGTATAACTACCTGCTCCACATGTCGTGGTACCGGACAGTTTGTTCGCAGGCAGGGACTTTTTTCCATCTCTACGCCTTGTCCTGAATGTAACGGCACTGGCCAGTTTATAAAAGATAAATGTAAAGAATGCCGTGGTGAAGGGGTATACCGGAAAAATAAAAAGCTTGAGGTAAAAATTCCTCCAGGTATTGAGTCAGGTATGACACTAAGAATCAGTGGTGAAGGCAACGATGGCTCCAATGGAGGTCCTGCCGGAGATCTGTTTGTGCATGTTAATGTTAAACCCCATGAATATTTTAAAAGAGAAGGCAGAGATATTATTTTGGAACTACCTATTTCTTTTGTGGATGCAACATTGGGAACGACTGTGGATGTCCCCACACTGGATGGCAGCGAAACGGTTAAAATCAAGCCGGGCTCTCAGCCTGGTGACAGAATAACCTTAAAGGGCAAAGGTATTGCTGATGTTCAGGGGTATGGCATTGGAAATATGCACATAGATCTAAATGTAGTATTGCCTACAAAATTAAATAAAAAACAAAGAGCACTTTTGGAAGAATTTAAACAGGTTTCCGATGAGGAAACGTACAAATCTCATAAGTCTTTGTGGGACAAAATGAAAACAATTTTCTCATGATAAATTTAATTCACTGACCCTGCAGTTTTAGAACCGTGGGGTCAGTGCTTTCCTTTCTGAGAGAAATATCTCTTTTTTAAAATTTTTATATTTATATCATGCACAGCAATTTTTTGTACATCTGAAGAATCTCAGTAAATTTCAGCTTCATATCCAAATCTCTCGTTTTTTTCACAAAAAACCAATAAAACGAGTAAATAAAAAAAAAGATTGAATGTTTGTACTTTTTGCTGTTAAAAAAGTGTTCAAAAAAGGAGCCAGGTCTATGCATGAGAAGGAGATAGAGTACTTTAAAGATTGGAATGAGCGCAGTATGACTGCAGAAATGATGATTCCCATAATCGGGAAACTTTACAGAGAAAAAAGTGTGATAATTACATTGTATGGCAGATCGTTAGTCAATAAAACGGCGATAGATATTATAAAGGAGCACAGATTTGCCAGGCAAATACTTGAAAATGAATTATCTGTTCACGATACCTTTCTGCTTTTAGAAAACATTGCTTCTATGGACTTATCGCCATGTAAAATAGATATTGGAAAGCTCACTGTTAAATATCTGGATAAAAAACCAGAGAACAGTCATAAATTTTTGATTCAGGAGCTGTCAGCAGCTTACAATGATAAAAAGGATGTACTTGCGGAGCCCAGAGATGTTGTTTTATATGGTTTTGGAAGAATCGGGCGACTGCTGGCACGTATTCTGGTGGATAAAACAGGCAGAGGGGATAAGCTCCGGCTTAGAGCTATAGTTGTCAGAAAAGGAAGTAAAGATGATTTGGTTAAAAGGGCTGCTCTACTAAGACGGGATTCGGTACACGGACAGTTTAAAGGCACGGTGAGAGTGGATGAAGAGGAAAATGCCATAATTGCAAACGGAGTAATGATTAAGGTGCTTTATGCAAATTCCCCTGATGAGCTGGATTATACACAATACGGAATAGACAACGCCATTGTGGTAGATAATACAGGTAAATGGCGTGACCGTGAAGGGCTGGGGTTGCACATAAAATCAAAAGGTGTTTCTAAAGTGATTCTTACAGCACCCGGAAAAGGTGATATTCCCAATATTGTTTATGGTGTAAATCATTTTGAGATTAGTGAAGATGAAAACATTTTTTCTGCTGCAAGCTGTACTACTAATGCAATAGTCCCTATTTTAAAAGTTATCGATGATGAGTTTTCAATAAAAGCCGGACATATTGAAACATGTCATTCTTATACCAATGATCAGAACTTGATTGATAATTATCATAAAAACAGCAGGCGGGGCAGAAGTGCTCCACTGAATATGGTTATAACAGAAACAGGCGCAGCAAAAGCTGTTGCTAAAGCTTTACCCGGTTTGGAAGGGAAATTAACTGGTAACGCTATAAGGGTTCCCACTCCAAATGTATCATTAGCTGTATTGATGCTTCAGCTTGAAAAACCGGCTGACAAGCAAACAATAAATCATTATGTAAGAGAAAAATCACTTAATTCGAATTTACAGTGGCAGATAGATTATACTAATTCTCCCGAAGTGGTTTCTTCAGATTTTGTGGGTTCCAGATATGCATGTGTCTTTGATTCGGAAGCCACTATTGCTGACAAAGATCATTGCACCCTGTATATATGGTATGATAATGAGTTTGGCTACAGCACTCAGGTTGTCAGGATGGTACAAAAGATAGCCGGGATAAATCTGTTGACATTACCAAAAGTGTGAAAATAAAAACAAGCTCTCCTGTTTACTCAAGAGAGCTTGTTTACAAGTTATTACTTTTTCTCAAATATTTCAAAAAATATACTTTGCTGAACTATTTAAATTTCTACTTTAAAGACTCAGGACACCGTAACCCTCTTTGATATAATCGGTCAGTGGTTGCCCCATATACTTGACTTCAACACCCAGTTTTTCAAGATTATCCGCAATTCCGTAATTATCTGCACACGCTTTACATGCTTCCACTTTTATTCCTTCACGGATAAATTCTTTTATTTTTTCCTGCAGCTCAGGTGTATCGATTAAAAGTTTTGAGGACGGGCCCCAAATAATAAAATTGATGTTTTCCCACCAACCTTTCTTTTTGGAGTTGAGAGTATACATATAAACCATATTTTTTGCGACTTCCAAGTCGCCGCTCGTCCATAAAACTACCAAAGTATCCTTATTCATATTTCCTCCTTCATTTCTTGATTTAGTCTGTCCATCTTGTTGTTTTTTAAAGGACTACCGCTTATTCCTAATATTTTCATAAAATACCTCTCTCAAGTTGGTCGCTTCTCAGTATAAAAAGCCGTAAATGACATTTTTGCACATTTTGCCCAATTAAGCGTGATTGCATATTTATTTAGCATATAGCATAAAGTCATGCCATGCCGGGCGGGCCCACCCACAGGGGGAGGAGCCGAGGAATCTCTATCCTTTATATATCAAATAATTCTGCAAATCAGATATTAATTTACAATTTTTTCAGAACCTCTACAATGTCATCCGGCTCTGCCCTCTGGTTGTAATCGGCTTTTCCAAATACGTATTTTAAAGTAAGATCTCTAACCACGACAAAGGTAGCCGGAATAGGGATTTCAAATTTATCGTTGCCGTTGTGTTTTGCAACATCCAGTCCGGACTTTTCATATATCTCCACAAGATCATCCGGTAGTTTGAATACAAGACCGTATTTTGCCGCAACCCTATTATCTTTATCATACAGAACGGGGAATTTTATATTGTGTCGTTCCACCGTCTCATTGGCATATTCCGGCACCTCCGGCGATATTGCAATTAGATTTGCCCCATATTTCTGGAAATCGGACAATTTGCTCTGTAAATAATTAAGTTCCAGATTACACACCGGACACCAGCCTCCTCTGTAAAAACTCAGAATTACCGGTCCTTTTTGAATCTCTTTGGAAAGAGTAACTTGTGATCCGTCATAGTTTTGCAGGGTAAAATCGTAAGCTTTTGAGCCAACTTTGGGAATATTTTCTTCGATTCCGCTTTTTACCAAATCTTCTGTTGCTCTCTTCATCACTTTCTTGGCATTTTCAGGAATCTTTCCTGCACTTTCCCGTTTAAGCTCTTCAATTTGTTCTTTTAATAACATTGTTGCCTCCTTTGAAATCTAAGCAGAAGATTTCTTTTAAATTTCGCATGGAACGTTCAGTGAGTCGGCAATGGCGTTAAAACTCTGAAATAATTCCACAACCTGCCTCAATTCATTCAACTCTTCCTCACTCGCTCCGGCCATTTTTGCTGCACCTTCATGAGCCATACAACAGTATTCACAGTTGTTTACCAATGACACAGTAAGTGCTATTAATTCTTTTGTTTTACGGTCCAGTTTGCGCTCATTATGCATGATATGTTTCCAGCGGGTCAGATTGATAGCTGTCCATTCCGAATCAACCGCCGCCTGCGCCCTGAAAAAATTGGGGATTATCCCCATCTTCTCTTTAAGTTCATCAAATACCTCTTTCGCTCTTCCGGTTGCTTCATTATCTGTCAGTAACTTAGACATGTTTCCTCCATTTTGCTTGGTGTTTTAATGTCCAGCATTTTCACAAATGCACACATTGATTTTTCCAACGGCTCACCACTTTTTTCCAGCCTGGAAAGCATTATTCCACCCTCCAGGGTTGCTACTATTGTGGTTGCCAGAATATCCGGCTGAATATCTTTTCTTATTTCACCGGTCTTAATAGCTTCTTCTATAACGTCATTTAGATTTCTTACCCATTTTTTGAAAACATTTGATACAATTTCTGTAAAAATTTCATTCTTATCAGCCATCTCAAGGGCTGTATTGCCGAATATGCAGCCTCCTGTATAATTTTTCTCTTTATGAGCTTTGCCTACATTTGCAAAAAAATTAATAAGTCGCTCTCCCGGAGTATCTCCGGTCAAAGATTGTTCCATAAAAATAAAAAAATTATTTTCGTATTTTTTCAATGCAGCTGCCACCAAATCCTGTTTATTGGCAAAGTGAAAAAAAATACTTCCTCTGGCCATACCTGTTTCGTTTACAATATCATTAATACTGGTGTCTTCTATTCCTTTTCTGTAAATTAGGTTAAGAGTAGCAGACAATATTTTATTTTTGGTTAAATCACCTTTGGCTGTCATATTGCCTCCTCTTCCGGAATGCTGTATTCACAAGGGACATCCGTTTGACATAATCCGCATCCCGTGGTTTTTACCTTATAAAAATTACCTTGCTGTTTTTGTATCGTTTTATATGTATATCTGTCACATATAGTCTTATTATGACCTTCTTCAGTGATTGCTCCTGCAGGGCATCTGCTTATGCACATTCCGCATTCTTGCTTTTTATTAAAATATAGGCAGTTTGCAAGATGGTTACTGTAAACAGTGTTTTTTGAGTCAATGACAGCATCTGTAATAACACTGCCGCACCTGTGGGCAATGCCTTTTTTTGTAATAAAGCCGTCATTTAAACTAAAAGTGCCAAGCCCTGCAGCATATGCCGCATGTCGCTCTGACCATGTTGAGGCAATACCCACCTCAGTGTTATCCAGCCTTTGCCATTTGTCACTTAGCATAGGAGACACAGCTCTGTAGCCGGCTTTTATCAGAAAATTCTGGATATATGATCTGATATGCATATTAAATTTTTCCCCGTATTCTCTTTGCAGAGCCCAGTATAGGCTTGGGAAACGATTTTCCAGCCTGTTGGACTCTCTGACAATCCGGCTTACAGGCAAAATCCATACTATGACTGTGCCCTCTTTTATAGGTGGTTCAAAAAATTCTTCAGGTTGCAGATGGAAATCACCGATAATTTTTTTGTATTTTCTGAACAAAAGATTTTGTATAGAGGTAAAACCCACCAAAGGAGAATCAAAGTATTTGAAACCGTAGATATCGTTTTGATTCAGTTCACTGTTCTCAGCTAAATATTCAATAGATTTTATAATTTCCATCTTTAGGCTCATATGTATCCTCCATAAAAAACCGTACGTTCGGTCTATTGGGCAGAATAACAAACACTGTCTTAATGTCAAGCTAAAAAACTTTTTGGCTGGAAAATACTTTTATTGTCAAAAAAAAGAATTAAGGTATTTTTTAAGGGTTGAAATTATAACTGTTATATATTATTTAATAAAAATAAAAAAGCAAGCTGTTATATTTTTTTGAGGTTTTCAGATGGTTTCAGGCCTGGATCTAGGGATAACTTATTCCGCCTTTGAACATTTATCCGAAATGATTATTGTGACTGATAAAGACAGTGTGATTGAGTATGTCAATCCCGCTGTTTTGAAAATTACCGGCTATGAAAAATCAGAGCTTATTGGCAAAACATGTCGTATTTTCAACTCGGGCGCCCACCCCGGTTTTTTCTACCAAGAGATGTGGGATACAATTTTAAGCGGTAAAACATGGAAGGGAGAGTTTCTTAACAGGAAAAAGGATGGTGGCCTGTACTGGGAATCAGCGACAATAACGCCTTCTATTGATGATAATAATGAAATAACCCATTTTATTGCAATAAAGCAGGATATAACTCAGCAAAAAAAAGCAGAAGCTGTTTTGAAGCTTCAGTCCAAAGCGTTGGATAATATTTCTGAAAATATCGTTATTACAAATCGGGAAGGTTTTATAAAATATGCAAATAAAAAGGCACTGCAGTATTCATTAAAAAAGAAAGCGCATCCTGAAGGATGCCACGTATCCGAATTTTTCGGTGAGAAGCTGGGAAACTCTGATATTACTCAGGATGAAGTTATTGTAAAAACCTTTTTCCAGGGAGGTTTTGAAGGGAATTTTGTGTCCTATGATGTCAATGGCTTTAGACGTTATTTAAATTTACAAACTATGAAAGTTTACGATGAATTCGATGAGGAAGATATGGTTGTGGGCGTGACCACAGATATGACTGATATCAAAGAAAGGGAATCTTCCCTTGAAAGTCATAAAAGGATGTTTGAACAAATTCTGAACAATATAGATGCTATAGTATATGTTACAGAGATAGACTCTTATAAAATTTTATATGCTAACTCCAAAGTTTGCAAGGAACTCACTGATGATATTAAAGGCAAAAAATGTTTTCAGGTTATTCAGGATGGTTTTGATAAGCCCTGCACGGATTGCGCCATGGCAGGGATGGAGCGTTATCGTGAAAATTTGGGTAAAACTTTTTGCTGGTCAAAGAAAAACAGCATAAACAACAAATGGTATTCACTGCATGCAACAGCAATAGAATGGACTGATGGACAGATTGTAAGGCTTATTGTGGGTTTTGACTGTACTGACATGATAAATGCTAAGTATGAATTGTCCGAAAGCAAAAAACTTTTGGATTTATTTTTTGACACATCTATTGACGGGTTTTTCTTTATGATGATGGATGAGCCTGTGGCATGGAACGATAATAAAGATAAAGATAAAGTATGCAACTTTGTTTTTGAAAATATGCGCTTAACAAAAGTAAATGAGGCTATGCTGAGTCATTATAATGCTAGTGAAAAGGATTTGCTGGGATATACAATGAAAGATTTTTTCAGTTATGACATTGAGTATGGAAAACAGATTTGCCGGGAATTACTGGAAAAGCGCACGTTAAAAATATCAACGGAAGAAAGGACTATTGATGGTAAATCAGTATGGATAGAAGGTAATTATGTCTGCCTGCACAATAATAAAGGTGAAATTATTGGTCATTTTGGAGTCCAGAGGAATGTTACAAAAGAAAAAGAAGCTGAATATGCCCTTAGAAAAAGCGAAGAGAAATTCAGGGATTTAGCAGAAAATATAGAACAAATTTTTATGTTGTATGAAAAAAACACTCTGACATATGTCAGCCCGGCATATGATAAAATAACCGGATACAACTCCGAAATTCTTTACAAAAACCCTTATTTGTACATTAAACATATATACAAAGCAGATAAGAAAAAAGTTGTGTCATTTCTCAAAAAAAGCTTCACTAAACAGAGTAAAAACCTCTCTATACATTTTCGTTATTTGACTAACAATAATGAGGTTAAGTGGGCAGAGGCAAAAGTTTACTTTGTTAATGACGATTTTGGAAATATCAGTAAAACTATTATACTGGTTCAGGATATA
This sequence comes from Deferribacteraceae bacterium UBA1873, assembly GCA_002338145.1. Taxonomy (GTDB): domain Bacteria; phylum Chrysiogenota; class Deferribacteres; order Deferribacterales; family Flexistipitaceae; genus Flexistipes. Next base: position 31,932 of record DDHP01000045.1, read on the forward strand.
ACTAATGAGAAAAAGCTGACGGAAAAGTTAGTACAGGCAAATACTGATTTGGTCAGGACAAACAAAATGCTCTACCATAAATCTATAACAGACGGCCTCACAGATATATTAAACCATCAGTATATTATCGAAGTAGTTAATGCAGAAGCAAAAAGAGCCATGAGATATAACAAGGATTTTAGTATTTTAATGCTTGATATTGATTATTTTAAAAGTGTGAATGACACGTAAGGGCACGCTACAGGGGATATTGTTCTTAAAAAACTTGTTACTGCAATAAAAGAAAGACTCAGATCCACGGACAGTCTGGGCAGATACGGCGGCGAAGAGTTTCTTGTTGTATTAACGGAAACAGATATGGAAAGCGCTGTTGTAGTGGGGGAGAAAATAAGAAAAACTGTGGAGGAGTTTGTCTTTGAGCCTGTGGATTTAAAGATTACTGTTAGCATTGGTGTGGCTAATTTTGCTAAAGAATACTGCGGAGCCAAGGATTTGATAGATATTGCTGATGATAACCTGTATAAAGCTAAAAATGCCGGCAGAAACAGGGTGGTGTACTAACCTGTTTTTTCGAGCTGTCGAAAAGTTTTCAACAGGACATTAATATACAACAACGTAAATTATTACTTGCAACCTCTCCTGCAATCTTAGCGCTATTATTATTTTCTTGCTTAAAAATTAAAAAATTGTTAACTTCATTTGCATATCCGGAAGGAATTGGTTGACAACTTTCAGTTTTTTCGTTTTAATATTGATGGAGGCCTGTGATGAAGCGTAAATTAACTATTCTTGTTTTTGATAATGACGATCTGGGTAAAGTAAAGTCTAAAAAGATAAAAACTTCGACAATTAAAAATGCAGCGTTCTTTACCCTTTTGTTTGTGGTTATATCATTTGTTTCTTTTTATTTTTTGGCGTCTTTATACACAGAGAGGCAAATGATGTTGAGTTACAAAAAAGAGAATGAATTGTTAAAGCTGAGAATAGCTGAATATGCTAATGAAATGGATAAAATACAGAAAAAAATAGTTTCTATAGATCAGCTTGAAAATGAAGTACGGAGTTTGGCAAATAACTATACGCCCGGTGACAGGAAAGAGCTCGGTATAGGCGGTAAAGAAGTGGATTTGTTGAGGGATTTTTCAGCAGTGGCTGAGCGCAAGGAAAAGCAGTTTTTTGAAGAACTCAACGATACACTGCTTACTTTAGGAACAAAGTTGGAAAAAAGGGAGCGCAGTCTGGAAGAGCTTGTAAATTTCCTTGAAGAGCAAAAACTGACTATGATGGCCACACCCTCTATACTTCCGGTGGAAGGTTGGATTTCCAGTGAATTCGGTTATAGAGTCTCTCCATTTTCGAATCGCAGGGCATTTCATGAAGGGATGGATATCGCTGCAAACTATGGAAGCCCGGTTAAAGCCACGGCAAAAGGTATAGTTATTTATGCCGGATATAAACCAGGCTACGGAAACTTGATTACCATTGACCATGGATACGGGTATGTCACCCGGTATGGTCATAACAGCCAGCTAAAGGTAAAAGTTGGCGAGCGGGTAACCAAGGGACAGGTTATTGCTAAAGTGGGTAATACAGGCAGAAGTACAGGCCCCCACAGCCACTATGAAATTCTTGTTAATGGCATACCTGTTAATCCTGCAAAATTTATAAACAGTATGAATGTAGCCAAACAATAAATATATCTTATTTTACCGGCTGAGACAGTTCTGTGAGTACTCCGTTGGTTGATTTAGGATGCAGGAATGCAACTTTTTTCCCGTGGGCTCCGGCCACCGGATCTTCGTTCAGGAGTTTAACCCCATTTTCTTTCAAGCTTTTGAGTATCGCAGTCAGATCCTCCACCTCATAACATATATGATGAATCCCTTCGCCCTTTTTTTTCAGAAATTTGGCAATCGGGCTGTCTTCGGAAGTGGGTTCCAAAAGTTCGATGTTGGATTCCCCCACTTTAAGGAATGCGACCTTTACTTTTTGAGATTCCACTGCTTCATAAGAATATGGACTAATTCCAAGGTATTCGTAGAACTGCACCGCCTGATCTAAAGATTTTACTGCTATACCGGTATGGTCTATTTTCTTTAACATGTGTTCATCCCCTTTTTATGAAATAAGTTTAGAGATAAGCTGGTTGACAAGCTTGGGATTTGCTTGTCCGCCTGTTTTCTTCATGATTTGGCCTACAAAAAATCCCTGAAGCTTTTTTTCCCCGTTTTTAAATCTTTCAAGTTCTTTGGGATTTTCCTCAAAAACACTAAGTATAATTTTCTCCAATTCCGAAGTGTCAGATATTTGTGACAGATTTTTATTTTTCACTATTTTTACAGGATCATCGCCACTTTCAAGCATTAACTCAAAAATATCTTTGGCAATTTTCCCACTTATTGTCCCATTATCTATTAACTGTATAAGTTTAGCAAGTTTCTCGGGCGTCACGGATAACTCAAAGATATCGCAGTTTCTTTCATTAACCTCTCTGAGTATTTCGGACATGATCCAGTTTGCAATAATTTTTGGGTTGTTGTGATGTTTTGTACACATTTCAAAATATTCAGCATAATTCTTTACTGATGTAAGAACCTCAGCATCATAGGCCGGTAATTTGTATTCCTTTATAAATCTTTTCTTTTTTTCATCAGGCAGTTCGGCCAACGATGATTGTATATCTTTCACCCAGTCGTTGCTTACTACCACAGGGATTAAATCAGGATCGGGGAAATACCTGTAATCATGGGCTTCTTCTTTACTGCGCATAGATATTGTTATACTTTTGTCCGGGTTCCACAATCTGGTCTCCTGCTGAATTATACCACCCTCCGAAACTGCTTGCTTCTGTCTTTTTATTTCATATTCGATAGCTTTTTGGACATTTTTGAAGGAGTTCATGTTTTTAATTTCTGTTTTTGTGCCAAATTCTTTCTGCCCTTCAGGCCTGATGGAGATGTTAGCATCACACCTTAAAGAGCCCTCTTCCATATTACAGTCCGAAATCCCGGCATACTGTAAGATTGCTTTTAATTTTTGAAGATATGCTTTGGCTTCTTCACCGCTTCTGATGTCCGGCTCGCTGACTATTTCTACCAACGGAACCCCTGTTCTGTTAAGGTCAACATAGGTTGAAGAAGAATTGCCAAGGTTCTCTCCGTGAATTGACTTCCCAGCATCTTCTTCCATATGTATTCTGGTGATGCCAATGTCTTTTTTTTCTCCGTTTACTTCAATTTGCAGTTTTCCATCCAGGCAAAGGGGGAGATCGTATTGGGAAATCTGATATCCTTTGGGTAAATCAGGGTAAAAGTAGTTCTTCCTGGCAAAGATGCTGTGCTCCTGTATTTTGCAGTTAAGAGCAACACCTGCTCTTATTGCGTACTCCAGCGCTTTTTTGTTTAAAACCGGTAAAACTCCCGGCATCCCAAGACACACAGGACATACGTTAGAGTTCGGTTCAGCTCCGAAATTGGTTGAGCAGGAACAGAATATTTTCGTTTCTGTGGATAGTTGGGCATGAACTTCCAATCCGATTACTGCTTCATAATTCATTTCTAACCTCACTATATTTGTAAATTCTTGTTAAGCCAGTTGTTCGTGTTTATAAATTCTAAATACTGCTGGTTATCTTTATAAATGTAAACCCACGCAGCTACAGTTTTGGTAACATTATTTTCCTCATTCAAGAGAAAGACGTCTTTAACGGCACGCTCCAGATATTTTTCTATGTTATCCAATATTGTAAGGACTTTGGTGACATTGAAAACGGTCACCACTTCACCATATACTTTAGATTTGCTGTCTTCAACCAAAGCAGGAAATATATTTTTGTACATAGCCAGCTTACCATATATGTACGCATTGTGAGTTGTAATTATGTTTCTCGAGTACAGATTGTAAAAAGGACCATCAGATTTTAATGAGCCGTAAAAAAAAATCTTATCTATGAATTTCATAGAGTACTGTTTAATATTATTTTATGAAATTGTAAAGAATTATTGATCAGGAAAATTCCTCTATAAGATTTTTCTTGATGTTTTCAAGCTCTTCATCTGTAACATGTTTAAAATCAATGTCAGAAAGCTTTTGTTCAATTTTGTTTAAAGTGCTTTTAGATTTTATGCCACCGTCAGCAGCAATATTGGACAAAAACATTAATTTTTTAGCATCCGGAGAAAGGGACACTTTATCAAGGTTTTTGCTTGAGTCAGCAGTTCTATTTTCAGATACTTTACTGTATTTAATCTGCTTGTTATATGTCCTCAAAATGTTATGCAGGTTACTTCCCTGAACAGTCATAAAAGCAGCTCCTTGAAGCTGTGATAAAAGTCCACACAATGACTATATCGACATAAATTTATAAAACTTTAAGAGAAATACTGACATAATTTAAAACTATTTTTTTCTGAAATTAAATCAAGCAAAATATATATAAGAACTTAGTTCTCCCGTTATTCCAGCCACCCTGGTATTTTTGTATGGAAATCAGTACTATTTTGATAGTTTTTGGCAATATTAAGAACTTTTTGCTCTTGAAAATAATTTCCAAGGATTTGCAGACCAACAGGTAAGTGTTTTGAATCAAATCCGCAGGGAATCGATATCCCGCACCCTCCGAAAAGGTTTAGTGAAAGTGTGTAGATATCACTTAAATACATGCTCAGGGGGTCATTGGATTTCTCCCCGGCATTAAAAGCTGTAGTGGGAGAAGTGGGTGCAATAATCGCGTCTACTTCTTTGAAAGCATTTAAGAAGTCTTCTTTTATCAACGTTCTTACTTTTTGCGCTTTCAGGTAATAAGCATCATAATAGCCGGCACTAAGGACGTAAGTACCAAGCATAATTCTTCTTTTTACCTCATCCCCAAACCCTTCAGAGCGTGTAGCTGTGTACATTTTCTTGAGAGTATCTCCCTCGGCTCGGTAGCCGTATCTTACACCGTCGTATCTGGCCAGATTGCTGGAGGCTTCAGCGGTGGCAATAATGTAATAGACCGCTACTGCATAGTCTGTGTGAGGCATTTTAATGCTGAGAATCTCAGCACCTAACGATTCAAACACTGCGATAGCATTTTTTACAGCTTTTTCCACATCAGGTTCAATTCCTTTTGCAAAGAATTCTTCCGGGACACCAATTTTTATACCATTTAAATTCCCAGTTGCAGCTTTTGACGGCTCAAAATTCTCAACAGAAGCCGATGTGGAATCGTTTTTATCATGTTTTGCAATAATCTGCATCAGTGTCTCACTGTCATTTGCTGATATTGTCATAGGGCCTATTTGATCGAGGCTCGAAGCAAAAGCAACCAGTCCATAACGGGATATACGTCCGTAAGTGGGTTTCATACCAGTTATTCCGCAAAAGGAAGCGGGTTGTCTTATTGACCCGCCTGTATCACTTCCAATGGCTGCAGGCACAAGACGTGCACTTACGGCAGCAGCGGAACCTCCACTGCTGCCTCCGGGGACACGGTTGGTGTCCCATGGGTTTCTTGTTTCCTGAAAATAGGAGGATTCACAGGAGGATCCCATTGCAAATTCATCCATATTTAGTTTGCCTAAAATAATAAAGCCCTCATTCTTAAGTAGTTTTGTTACTGTTGCATCATAAACGGGGACAAAATGTTCCAGAATGCGTGAGGAGCATGTAGTTTTAATTTCTTTTGTAATGATATTGTCTTTGAGGCCTATAGGTATTCCCGCCATAGGCGGTAGAGGCTCGCCTTTTTGCCTTTTGCTGTCAATTTCCTCTGCTTCTTTTAAAGCATTTTCATTTAAGCTCAGAAAAGCCTTTATTTTGTTGTCATACTTTTTTATACGTTCAAGATAAAAGCTAACCAATTGTTTTGCTGTTATTTCTCCGTTGTCCAGATAGCTTTTAATGGTTTTTAAATCGCTTGTTAACAAATCCATTTGTAAGCTCCTTATATGTTAATAATTTAGCCTTCCACAGCTCGAGGTACTTTAAAATGATTATGTTCATGTTCAGGTGCATTTTTCAATGCGTCTTCCCTGTTTAGGTGTTCATGTATTGTATCTTCACGAAAGACATTGGATATATCCAGCACATGAGAAGTAGGGGGTATATCGGTTGTATCCAGCTCGTCCAGTTTATGAATATAATCAAGGATATTATTAAGTTCTCCGGTGAATTGAGCCAGTTCCTTTTCTGAAAATGACAGTCTGGATAGCTCCGCAATATGAGCTACATCTTCTTTTGTTATAATTTTGGACAATTTATACCTCCTTTAGGCTTTCAATAACGATTCGTATTTTAAACAAAAATAAGTTCTTGTAAACAGATAGATCATTAAAGTATTTCCAGGCTTTCAGCAAGCATTTTTTTTAGTCCCGCCTCCCGAAAAAATACATCAACCTTAGCTTTTTCACCATTTCCTTTGACGTTTAATATTATACCATCCCCATATTTTTGATGGAAAACCTTTGTATTTGCCTTTAATTCCGAAGTATTCTGTGAAACTTCATTATCACTTTCACTGCTGGGTATGCAGTGTTTGATTTCTTCAACAAACATTGAAGGACTGGAAAACTGCCTTTTCCCATAAACCATACGTGTATTTGTGTATGTAAAAAAAAGCTTTTTCTTTGCTCTTGTTATACCAACATAACAAAGTCTGCGCTCTTCTTCCAGCTCCATTTCGTTTTCCATTGCTCTAAACAAGGGGAAAAGCCCTTCTTCCAGGCCTGTCAGGAAAACTGAATGGAATTCTAAGCCTTTAGCTGAATGCAAAGTCATGAGACTTACGGATTTTTCTGTTTCTTCGTCTGCAGAGGTTGTTAAGGTTGTGGTTGCAAGAAAATCCGACAAATCGTAATCCGATGAATTCTCGTCAAAAATTGCAGCGGCGTTTATGAGCTCTTCTATGTTGTTTATTCTTTTGGCTGCCTCATTCTGTTCTTCAAACTGCTTCAGGTATGTGTTGTAACCTGTAGATTTTAGAATCGCTTTTATTTTGTCTGCAATTTTTTCCTCTCCCATTATATTGTTTAACGTATTTTCAAAAGATTGCAGACAGCGAGCGGTTTTTCCTTTAGAAAAATTTTGTGTGGCGTTAAGAGCTTCCAACAGGTCCACAGCATTGCTGGAGGCATAATCAATTATTTTTTGAATTATAACATTACCTATCCCTTTAGGCGGATTTTTTGCAGCTCTTTTCAAAGCGTCCACATCGTATGGGTTGTCTATGAGTTTTAAATAAGCAAGAATGTCCTTTATTTCTCTACGGGAATAAAAACTTACGCCACCTATTACCTTGTAGGGTATGTTGCGTTTGTTCAACTCCACTTCAAAACTTCTTGACTGTGCATTTGTCCTGTACAGTACAGCAATTTCGTTTGGGGCTACATTTTCCTTGAGCAGGTCTTCGATATTATCCACAACCATTTTTGCTTCATGAATTTCATCATGGCATTCGCCGATAGCTATATTGCCCGTCCCGTTTTTTAATAAACTCTCCTGTTCTTTACCGAACGCCGTGGTTAATTCTTTTCCTTTCCTGAAATTATTGTTTGCAATAAGTGTATTGGCAGCAAAAAGGATGTCAGGGGTACTTCTGTAATTTACCGTTAATTTAATAGTTTTGACATTTTTAAAGTGCTTGTCAAAATCAAGGATGTTACGAATTTCTGCTCCTCTCCAACCATATATCGACTGGTCGTCATCTCCGACAACGCATATTTTTCCGGTATCTCCGTTAAGCAGCTTTAAGAACATAAACTGTATGTAATTTGTATCCTGATATTCATCCACCAGGATATACTGAAAGATATTTTGGTAGAATTTTCTTAAGCTGTCATTAGTCAGGAGGATACGTACGGTATATGCAATCATATCGTCAAAGTCCATCATATTGGTAAATTCAAGATACTTTTGGTAAGCTGTAAATACATCGGTAAATTTGTGGATAAAGTCATCTGGATCTTTGTTTTCTACATAGTCCATAGAATTTTTAAAGTTACTTATCATCCACAGGTATTGTTTTGGCGGATATTTCTTATGATCAATGTTCAGCTCTTTTACAATATTCTTTAATGCTGACAGTCTGTCATCCTGGTCTATTATGCCGAACCCTTTTTTCAGGGGGAGATTATGTGCTTCTTTTCTTAATATCCTCAGACATATGGAGTGAAAGGTGCCCATCCAGACCTGTTCCGCTTTATTTCCTATAATTGCATTCAATCTGAGCTTCATTTCTTTGGCTGCTTTATTTGTAAACGTTACTGAAAGAATATTTTTAGGATCTATCTGGAGCTCTTCGATAAGATAGGCAATTTTGTGTATGATTACTTTCGTCTTTCCGGTGCCTGCCCCGGCAATAACAAGCAAGGGTGTATCACAATATGTTACAGCGTCCTGCTGCTGCTTGTTTAAACTGCTTAGATTAATAGACATAAATCTCCCTGAATATATTCATACGCATTTACTACCCTGATTGTGTTGCCAGAGCCTTGTTGTATGCAAGTATAATGTCACTTCTTCTTAAAAGCCCTACAACTCTATGTTTCCCGTTTACCTTTTCTACTACAGGAAGTGCACCCAAATCTTTAATCCCCATTTTTTTCATGCCAGTGGATAAGTTATCTTCAGGATAAACATAGATTATGTTATCTTTTGTACATATTTCTCCGGCAACAACTATTTCTTCCAGTTCTTTTTCAAACATTACACTCTTTATATTATCCAAAGACATCATTCCTGTCAGATATCCTCCATCATCTAACACAGGATAATAAATATGGTCGGCTTCCTTGATTCCTTCAATTATTTCTTTGAAATTGGAGGTTTCTTTGAACGTAACGATATCCCTGAGCATTACATCTTCAACTTTAATTTCGGACAATATCCCTTCTTCGGCACCCTTTTTAATATTTATACCTTCTTTGGCAAGAATCCATGAAAAAATTGATTCTTTTTCAAGCCAGTTGGCAGCCACATTTGCGATAATCGTAGCAAACATCAATGGTAAAATAATTTCATAATTCTGGGTTATCTCAAAAATTATAAGTATAGCCGTTAAAGGGGCTCTTATGGTTGCACCAAGCATAGCGCTCATGGCAACCAGTGCATACGCCCCGCTGGAGGATGTGATTCCGGGAAAAGCAGTATTAAAAATTCCACCCAGGGCTCCACCGGTCGCAGCTCCAATAAAAAGTGCGGGCACGAACAAACCGCCGGCTCCTCCGGATCCCAACGTTAGAGATGTTGCAAGAATTTTAAGGAATACAATCAATATAAGAAACAGCCCCACCTGATTTGATGCAAGTATTTGATTTATTGTATCATAACCCACACCCATAATCTCACGTGAAAATATAGCCAGTATCCCAAGCAACAGTCCTCCCAACGCAGGCTTTAAAAAAGAAGGCATTTTAAGGTTGTCAAAGGTTTCCTCGGTTTTGTAAAAGAAACGTATAAAAAACACACCCACAACGGCACATGCAAAGCCTAAAACCATGTAAAGGGGTAGCTCCATAAAATGTCTCAGATGATATTCGGGCACATTAAATGTTACCACATTACCTAAATGTCCTCTTGAAACAACAGTTGCAATAACGGAAGATATGATAATCGGACTGAATGTTCTGATACCGAATTCACCAAGTAATACTTCCGCTGCAAACATTGCACCTCCAATAGGTGCATTAAAGGTTGCTGCCAGTCCGCCGGCCGCCCCGCATGCAAGAGCAGTTTTCATTCTTCTGCTGGAAAAACTAAATATTTTCCCGACACCTGAACCCAGTGCCGCACCTATATGTATAATAGGCCCCTCTCTTCCGGCAGAGCCACCGGTACCAAGTGTAACTGCTGAAGTGAAGCTTTTTACAACGGCCACAAATGGGCTGATTTTTAAGTTGAGGGCTATTACTTTTATTACATCCGGGACACCATGTCCTTTTGCGGATTTGAAAATAAGCCCCACCATACCAACTATCAGTCCACCCAAAGCCGGAATGAGAACAATCTTGTAAACGGGAGTGTGGATAAGTGTTTCTAAAAGGAATTCTTCTTT
>DDHP01000020.1 GCA_002338145.1 Deferribacteraceae bacterium UBA1873
CTCAGGGTCTAAAGGATCGCCGATTTTAATAGCTTTGAGCCTTTCTAAACAACGTTTCATAAATTCGTCATAAATGTCTTCCTGAATCAAAGCTCGTGATGGACAAGTACACACTTCTCCCTGATTAAAGGCAAATAAGACAAGACCTTCTACTGCTTTATCTAAGAATTCATCATCATTTGCCATCACACTATTAAAGAAGACATTAGGTGATTTTCCACCAAGCTCCAAAGTAACTGGGATAATGTTTTCCGAAGCATACTGCCAATAAAGTTTTCATATCGTGTTTTGAACTCTGGTTTACTATAACTCATATTATCCTCCTTATTTTCAAAAAATAGAAATGATTAATATTTCTTGTTTCAATGACTCACTTTTACGAAATTCATTTAATACAAAAAGTATACTTTTTCATGTTAGTGTTAGCATAATGTTTGCTGCATCAGACACCCATCAGGATTTAGGTATCATTAATATTCCGGGATACCCGTTTCGCATTCCGCGAACCAGAAAAACGTAGGAGGAAAAAAGGAAAGGGCAGGTAACCTGGGAATTTAGGATACAAGACAATACGTATAATATATAAAAGTGTTTTAAAAAATAATTGACATGCATATAAATGTAAATTATAAATAAAAGTAGCAGGTCATACGTTTTGGACAATCGCTTGGAAAACAACTTGAGAGTGATTTTGGTTAGACTGTGGTTTTTGTTTAAAGGGCGCAAAAGTAGGATGAAATGTTGGGGTTTTTTGTGTCGGAACAGAAAGGAAAGTATGCACACCAGAGTTATGGAGCATAAAAACACAGTTTGTTTTTCAAAAACATGATAGATCTAAAAAGTAGTACCTGAGCTAACAAACAGTCGGTAGGCAATTATTGCATTTTGGAGGTGGTTAAATGTCAAGCGAAAAACATCATGGTGATGAAGGTATTCGCTTGCTTTACAAGTTGAGCAAGGAAGAGTTGGTCCGGATTATTGTCGACGATGCCAAGAACTGGCTCGCTCATGACGGGCTATGGTTTCAGGAGATTGAAAAACGTTACGGGCTAGATGTGGCAGTTGACGCCGATACCGAAGCCTGGCGCAAATTCACCGTGATTGAAGCCAGGCGGATTATGGCTCGCCTCGGAATTACCCCGGGAGGAGGAATCTCCGCTTTGGTGGAATGTCTCAAACATCGGTTCTATGCCCGTCTCAATCTTCAGGAGGCTATAGATATCACCGAAAACAGAGCGGTGTTTCGTATGCTTGACTGCCGTGTTCAATCGGCAAGAAAGCGCAAAGGCATGCCAGAACATCCCTGCAAGTCAGTGGGGATTGTTGAATATGGTGAGTTTGCCAAAACCGTTGATCCTCGTATTGTGACACGGTGTATCGCCTGTCCGCCTGACCCTGTTCCTGAAGAATATTGGTGTGCGTGGGAATTCACACTGCAGGATTAGTCCAGGACACAGTCCATGAGTGGAAATGTAACATCATACGGTGGAAAAAGGTTTATGTTAACTAATTCAGAAATGTTTCATACCAAGTTGCAATCTATTGAGTAGCATGTCTAATATCTGGGGAATTGGTCATTGAACTAACCTTACCAGGATCATCCGTCCATATCACCAACCATTTCAATACTCTGGAAGAATCCACTGTCTTGTCTCTTTTATCTTTGCCTCTACTTCTTCTCGTGTACGGTGATCTTTTGCTTTGGTAACTTTTGTCAGAATTGCCTACTTGTTGTTGAAACAACTATAATATATTACTATTCAGATTGCAACTTGGTATTGGAAGTAAAAAAGATAAGTAGGATATGGTGTATTATATGAAAATACCGTATTATTTGGAAAGATATAGAGAAAGAGAAATTATTGACGGTATTCCTGTAATAAAAAGGAAAAAAAGTTTACTCGTGGCATAAGCCTGCGAAAAATAGGGTAATGCCAGTAATTTTTGATTTGACACTGATTTGCGTGACAAGTTATAATAATTCATAAAAAATATACAGAGATACGTAATATATTGTTGATCCTGTTGTTTTGTGTCCGGATTAACGCGTTGCTAATAATTCTGTTTCTTGTTTGGCGTGAGGAGCTTCACTACAAAGGGATTTGCAAAGTGTTAGCTGCCAGCAGTAAAAAACATATTATAACAGTTTATTCCTTTACAGGGAGCTTGAATTATCTTAGTAAAATAAAAGGGAAATAAAAATGAATAGAAAAACTAAGCATAAGATTGTTATTGGTGATAGTCGTCAAATGATAGGGGTGCCAGATAATTCAGTACAATTAATAGTTACTTCACCGCCTTATTGGCAATTAAAAGACTATGGTGTAACCAATCAAATAGGCTATAATCATAGTTATGAAGAATACATCAATAACTTAAATCTTGTATGGAATGAATGTTATAGGGTTCTTGATAATGGTTGTAGGCTTTGTGTAAATATTGGTGACCAATTTGCTCGTTCAGTTTACTACGGCAGATATAAGGTTATACCAATAAGAACCGAAATAATCAA
>DDHP01000061.1:0-322 GCA_002338145.1 Deferribacteraceae bacterium UBA1873
GCTTATGCACCCTTTATAATTCAAATCATACAAATGAATAAGCTCTGTTTCGGCACCTTTTGAAGATGCGCCTTCCAAGGCTTTGCCAAGCAGTGTTGCTGTGTTCCACTTTTTTCTGGGGCTTCCGTTGAATGCTATGACTTTCATATTAAAACCCTCCAAAGTAATTAATTTATACTCGGTGTCTCCCGACAAAATTCACTTTTCCGCAATTCAACAGATTTTTAATCTAAGCCTGGCTAAGTTTTTTGTCAACTATTTGATTATTTTTTTAAATACTAAACAAAGTCAATAAGTATTATTTACCTGTCCCCATTTTTCC
>DDHP01000061.1:559-3961 GCA_002338145.1 Deferribacteraceae bacterium UBA1873
CCCCATTTTTCCATTTTTAATTTTTCATAATTTATTTGACAAAGCAACTCACAAGAAACTATTATCTATTAAAATAGTTTAAAAAAAGGACAATGCATGAAAACTTCACAAGAAAACGATATTAAAGAAGTATTTGAGTACTGCATTGATAAAATAAACTCTAAATCACCTTTAATACATAATATCACCAATTTTGTTGTAATGAATTCCACAGCAAATATTCTCCTGGCAACAGGTGCCTCCCCTATTATGGCACACTCCATGGAGGAAGTGAGAGAAATTGCTAAAATTGTAGGCGCAGTAGTTCTTAACATAGGGACATTAGAGCCTTCATGGCTTTTATCGATGATGGAAGCTGGTAAAACAGCAAACAAACAAAACATTCCTGTAGTGCTGGATTCTGTTGGCTCAGGTGCCACCACATTTCGGACAAATGCCGTGATGCAAATACTATCTGAAATCAAAGTGGATATACTTAGAGGTAATTTGTCTGAAATAATGTCACTGGTTTCATCCAGATTTAAAACCAAAGGGGTAGATAATACCATGTCGCTAACCAATGAAAAAGAAAATGCAATTAAAAATTTTGCTGTGGAAAGAAAATGCATAATTGCAGTATCAGGAGAATCGGATTTTATAACAGACGGCAAAATATCATACAAAATTAATAACGGACACCCGATAATGACCAAAATCACAGGGACAGGGTGCGGCTTATCAGCAGTAATAGGTGCTTTTTGTGCCGTAAGAAAAAATGAATTGCTAAAGGCCACAGCAGCAGCTTCAGCATTTTATGCAGCTTGCGGACAAAAAGCAGCTGAAGTTTCTAATAAACCAGGTAGTTTTTTCACAGAATTTCTGGATACGTTATATTCCTGTAATAAAGATGATTTGATAAAAGTTTTTAATATTGAAATGTTAATCGAAAAATGATGATTTCAGATCTATACTTTTGCCCAGATACCCTCTTATAGAAAAAGTATGGGCACAATTACGGATTATTTTCAGGGACAGATACCTCCACAACAAGAAAGTACAGCGGTACTTGACCGGGTTTGTTGATATTAAATCAACATAAGGGAGGGCGCCAAAAAAAGACCTATTGACTCTTATTTAAAATGAGACTAAATTAGTATATGAACTATTTTAGTAATATATCATCATATATTACAGAAGAATAAAAAAAAGGAGGTAATTTTATGGGAAACATTGGTGAATTTGTAAAAACAGCGGATTATAAGAGTGAAAAGCATGTACCTGTTATTGAGTGTCCGAACGGTTTGAAAAAAGGTGAAGCATCTGATGTAGTGGTAAGTGTGGGAAAAGAAATCGCACACCCTAACACTACAGAACATTTTATCAGCTGGATTGCTCTGTATTTCAAACCGGAAGATGGTAACATTTACAACCTCGGCAAAGCTGAATTCCTTTCCCACGGTGAATCCACTAAAGGCGCTAATGAAGGCCCTGCCTACACAGATCCTGCGGCATGTTTCAGAGTTAAACTTGAAGAAAAAGGAAAACTGATTGCAGTAAGTTATTGCAACATTCACGGACTCTGGCAAAGTGAAGCAGATGTGTCATTCTGATAATCAATGCGGGGGCAGTCGCCCCTGCTTTTATATAACGCAGCCAATTGCAGCATTGTATTGATGATTTTCCAGAACGTTAATTTCCTTATCCAGCAGCTCTTGCAGAAAGTATCTTACGCCATAAAGACTGACAACCCCTCCGGCACCATATATCTCATTTTTTGAAAAGCGCTTTATTAAAGGTAACAAGCGTCTGGCAACAGACAAATTTACACCTGCGGATATCTCCTCCGTGGAAGCGCCTTCTGCAATTTTACCGATAATTTCGCTCTCGGAAAAAATAGCGCATGTACTGCTAAATTTACACGGATTATCAGTATATCCGGCCATTTCGTCTATACCGATACGTAAGATATTGGCAGCATTTTCCAGAAATCTTCCTGTACTGGCGGCACATTTGTCGTTCATAACAAAATCATCGATAAAACCGCCTGAAGCTTTTATCACTTTGCTGTCCTGACCGCCTATATCTATCAGAACAAAATCATCCAAACCGGTCTGTTTTCTGGCTCCCTTAAAATGAGCTTTTATTTCGGAAATAACTTTCGCATTGGAAAATGTCATCAGATTTCTGCCGTATCCCGTAGCTGTAATCCCTGCATTGCCGATATCTAATAAACTGTGCTCGATTTTAAGCTGGCCTGATGAATCCCTTTTTACATATTTTTTATAAAAATCTATTGTGTTGTATTTATAAAAACTCAGCTCTCCATTATTTTCAATACAGATTTTTACAAATCTGCTGCCCAAATCCATGCCGGTTTTTGTCATTTTTTCCTTTCTTCAAGCATTTCTATAAATGATTCCAGTCTTATTTTTGTTCTTGCGTCAACTCCGCCCGGCTCATTGCCCTCAATCGTTATGACGGGAATATCAACCTCCCGCTTGATAATCAAATCCTGCAGCTGTCTGTAGCAAAACGACTGCACATAGTGAATAATGCCGTCCAGATTACGCTCCTTGATTTCACGGTTGATATCCTCAATCCTGCCGGAAATGTCGTAAGGATAGGTATAATCCAGATATTTTTCCACAATATCGCTCTTTTCCGAAACAATGGAAAACTGCCGCTGAACTTCATTAAAGGCAACATGTACGCCTTTATTCTCAAGGAATTCATACAAATCTGTGAATATCGGCGGCACACCTATGAATCCAATCCTGAGGTTACTTTTAATTCTTTCTCTTCTCTCTGCTTCGTCCAAAAAAGCATCCAGATTATCTTCAAAACTCACATAATCGCCATTAAAATCTGTTGAGGATACAAGCCACAAATGATTTTCGAACCCTCTTACTTTATTATCAACGGTGAGTTCATCCAGCTTTCTCAACTTACTTCTGACAGTCTGCAGTTTTTCCTGAAATTTCTGCACAGCATCAAGATTGGTACCAAGTTCAGCAGCTAAACGGTTCATTTCATCTTTTAGAAAAACATACCGACTGCCATCTTCATACGGATAGCTGAATGTGGTAACGTCTATACCTTCCGATCTGAAAATTTCGGTCAATGCGTGATTGTTGCTGCAATCACCGCCCGTTACAGAGATTACTTTGTCAACGCTGTTCTGCATAACAGAAGTATAAATACCCTTTATCCAGTTACAGGTGTTTCTGGGTAAACCTTCCTGCTCGGCAAAATCGATGAATGTGTGGGGATTATCATCCGTTATGAAAATATTGTTAAGATCAACAGGGATATGGTTCGATGCAAATATTATTTCCACCGGAATAGTAGTGGTAAAACCGACTTTTTTCATGAGATACTGAAATCTATATACCTTCTGATTTCCCTGTGGAGACCTTTGCGGTT
>DDHP01000062.1 GCA_002338145.1 Deferribacteraceae bacterium UBA1873
CTGCTACAGCATGACTAAATAGAGTTGTGTAACATAAGAAGCGATTATTTATTTCCAAAAGTTTCCATACTTGACCCTATCAATACGTATACGGTGCCAAAAAACCACGTAGCAAACGGTAGTGTTGATGCTATTGTACATGTCCTTGAAGGATATTTTACAAGAAAATATCCGAGCACACCCATACAGGATGGTTTTGTGGAAACTATAGTGGAAACTATGATTTCATCCACAAAACAAATACTTGAAAACCCAACCGATTATGATGCAAGGGCAAATTTCATGTGGTCAGCCACATTGGCGCTAAATGGCCTAACAACAGCTGGCATTGGTGATTATGCTTTCCCCAACCACATGATGGGACACTCTTTATCGGCACTCTTTGATATAGCTCATGGTTCTACGCTATCTATTGTATTCCCTGCATGGTTAAGGTACAATAGCAGCGATTTAAGTGAAAGATTAAAACGCTTTGGATCAAGGGTATTTGGCACTCAAGATCCCCAGAAAACTATAGAAGCCATTGAAAACTATTTTGCTTCAATAGGTGCGCCAACAAGATTAAAAGATGCAGGGTTGAGTGAATCTGATATTGAAGCTTTAGCGCAAAATGCAGTATCTCTTGCTCAAAAATGGAATCTAACAGAATATACAAAAGAAAGAATTGCTGAAATTTTGAAATATGCCGTTTGAATGTAGATTATTTAATCGCAAACGCACTTTTTTGCATTAATATACTAAAAATTTAGTCCCCTTTTATCAAAATAGAAGGGGACTAAATTATCTTCATTTATTTAGGAATGGCGGTTAAGGAAATCATTAAAATTAAGAACTTGCCGTCTATTCAAACAAAGTTTTTGAAAATCACTTTCACATTATTTTTCTTTTTATAAAATTAGACAAAAAATAATACGAACAAATCTGGCGGGAGTGTGTAGGAATCGAACCTACCTCCCACCCAATAGGTGGGACTGTCGGCTTTGAAGGCCGCGGGGTGCACCAGCTACCCATCCACTCCCATATCCCAATATGAATATACATATAAATAAAATTACATCAAGAAAAAGAAGAATTTGTTTCATTGACAAATGCTCTAATCCTGTATAAATACTCAAAACACTGGAGGTTTTTCTATGCTGGTTGCTCCTTCCCTTTTAAGTGCTGATTTTGCCAATCTTCAGCGCGAGATTGAGGCTGTTGATAATGCAGGTGCTGATTGGATCCATTTTGATGTGATGGATGGTCATTTTGTACCTAATATTACTTTTGGCCCCTTGGTTGTAAAATCGCTGAGAAAATATTCATATAAAGTTTTTGATGTACATTTGATGATAGAAAACCCTGGGAAATATGTGGAAGAGTTTGCCAATGCTGGAGCAGATATTATTACTGTGCATCAGGAAACAACTGTCCATATTCATAGACTCGTTGCGTTGGTTAAAAGCCTTGGATGCAAAGTTGGTGTTTCCCTTAATCCGGGCACCCCTGTGAGCATGTTAGAAGAAATTTTACCATATATTGATATGGTGTTAATTATGAGTGTAAACCCCGGTTTTGGCGGTCAAGAATTTATTGAATCATCTATAGAAAAGGTGAAAAAAATAAAAGGTATGATATTAAAATACAGTCCTCACGTAAAAATTCAGGTGGATGGCGGTGTAAACAATAAAAATATTGCACAATTAAAAGATGCAGGCTGTGATATTGTAGTTGCCGGGAGTTATATTTTTGGCTCGGACAACTACAAAGCAGCCATAGACTCATTAAGATAATTTAATTTTTACATGTGAGTCAAAATTGTCAAAATTCGAGCTTTTTTAAAGGAGTAAACTTTCTCTTCTCCCTATCAAAGAGTTGGGGTGGGCAGCGGATCATAAAAATTGAGATAGCTCAACTATGCAAAGCTTTTGAAATGACAATAAGTTGTCCATACCCTAAGCGTCAGGTTACTTTATAAAATTCAGTCGGCGGATTTCCTACTGACTTATGAAAGTGCTTTATTTTAGTCTATTCAGTTCATTGACCATTTTTAATATTTCTTCATCAGAAAACCCTTTTTCTTTTGAGACCTCTTCAATAGTACCCCAAATAGGCTCGCCGCACAAAATACACCTTATCCCCTTTTCTCTCAGGTATTGAATCGCTTCAGCTTTTATTGCCACCAAATCTTCGATTGTTGTATCTTTTGTAATCATTTTTCTATCCCTTTATAGGAAACTCTTTAGCTGATCGAGGTTTATTTTCCAAAGTTCATCCTGAATCTTTTCATCAAAAGCGATCTGTGCAGGAGCCATAGGTTTTTTATCCATAAAATATGCTCCTGAAATATCTTTGACTTCATCAGATTCTGCAACATAAAGTATGTTATCAGCCCCCTTTTTTACGTCGGCTCCAAATCCACCCCACCCCTCTTTGAGTAGTTTTGTGTTTATTACACCAGGATGGAGGCAATTGACCGTAACGTTATCGGGGCGGGTAATGGCAGCAAGCTTTTTTGTAAAAAGTATATTACATAATTTTGAGATTGCATAGGCTTCATAACCTGAGTGTTTTATACCATTTCTAATTTCATTCAGATCAATATTTGAAGCGTGAGCCATAGATACCACGTTAACAATACGTCTGAGATCTGATCGTTTAACGTTATCCAGCAACTTCAATGTGAGTAAAACCGGTGCAAGGTGGTTTACCTGGTAGGTGATTTCAAATCCATCGTTGGTGATTCTATAATCCGAAGAATAAATGCCTGCGTTATTTATTAAAATGTCGATCTTTTTGTGTTGTTTGGCAATCTCTTTAGCCATGTTACTGACTTCTGTTAAATTTGAAAAGTCAGCAACAACTCCGTAAATATTGTTGCAGTCAGTATGTTTTTTTAATTCCTGGATTACTGTGCCTACTTTTTCAGGATTTCTTCCATGTATTATAAGATCGTACTGCTTCTTTGATAATTCCTTGGCTGTTTGCAGCCCTATTCCGTCTGTTGATCCTGTAAGCAGAACGGTTTTATTCATGACTGACCTCATCCTCCTTTCTTATTTGTTTGCTCTATTCGTGCAGTATAAATTGTCCCCCAAGCACTTAAAGTATTAAATGCTTGGTTCCAATAACATCCCAAGTGTTGATAAATTAACGATCAGGTTTTTGTCTGTGTAATTTTTTTTGTGATGTATTGAAAATGAACCCCCAAAATAGCCAGTTCTATTACACTTGGCAGAGCTTTGAATTTAACAAAAAACGTTTTGATGATGAGTTTCCAATACAAAATGCTTGATCTGGAAAAAATCCCAATACGCCAAATACTTCTCACTAAAGCTTTAAAATCTGCCAGTGAGAATTTAGCTTTTGCTGTGGGATTAAAATTTTTTACAAAAGTGTTAATTCTATCGTAGTAATAGTGAGGGGAATAAATCTTTCTGACAATCCATTTATATCCTTCAATAAGATTATTCTTGCCCATTTTTGGTATGAAGTTTAAATGTGTATCTGTATTATTTCCCGTCCCTTCGGTGAGCAATCTCCCTTCTGCTTTAAGTCTCTTCCAGAGCTTGGTGTTGGGGACAGCTTCCAGGATGCCCACCATTGCTGTGACTATCCCCATATTCTGAATAAACTTAACCTGTGATTCAAAAATGTCTTCTGTATCATTATCAAAACCAACTATGAATCCCCCCATGACCTGCATACCGTGCTGTTGTATATTTTGGACACATTCAGCGATATCAAACCTTGTGTTTTGATTTTTGCCGCATTCTACGAGACTTTCTGGATTGGGTGTTTCAATACCGAGAAATACCTTGTTGAAATTGGCTTTACTCATAAGCCCCATTAATTCAAAATCTCCCCCCAGATCCACAGATGC
>DDHP01000067.1:0-6285 GCA_002338145.1 Deferribacteraceae bacterium UBA1873
GCAATAATTATAAACGCCTTTTTTGGTAGGCTTTATTTGAAGGAGAAAGCAAGTTATGTATCCATTGCAGGTGTGCTCATATCTCTTGTGCTCTCCATTGTGACTTTTGTGAGAGTTGCCGGCGGGTATCACCTCGATACTGTAGTATACGAATGGGTACTGGCCGGAAATATACACATACCGTTCGGAATTTTAGTAGATCAGTTAACGGCGATTATGCTTATAGTTGTGACCTTTGTAAGTACAATGGTTCATATCTATTCTATAGGTTATATGCACCATGATCCCGGGCACTGGAGATTTTTTACATATCTTTCTATTTTTACATTGTCGATGCTTGTTCTGGTACTTGGCAACAACTTTTTGATGCTTTTTGTTGGCTGGGAACTTGTTGGTCTTTCATCATACTTGTTGATCGGATTTTGGTTTCACAAAGACAGTGCAGCTGATGCCAGCAAAAAAGCTTTTGTTGTAAACAGGATCGGTGACTTTGGTTTTTATATAGGCCTGTTGCTCGTTATTATTACATTCAACAGTCTCAACTACAGCGATGCATTCAATATTCATGCAATAGAACAGGCAAAAGAGATAACTTATCCTATATTCGGTATCCAGATGAGTCTTCTGGATATTATGACTTTTGGTCTTTTCTGTGGTGCCATAGGTAAATCAGCTCAGTTTCCGTTGCATGTTTGGCTACCGGATGCTATGGAAGGTCCTACACCGGTTTCAGCGTTAATACACGCAGCTACAATGGTTACTGCCGGTGTTTACATGGTTGCACGTTGCAATCCACTTTTTTCTCAAGCTGAGCTTACCAGTGTAATTGTCGTGTATGTGGGTGCAATAACAGCGTTTTTAGGAGCTACAATCGGTCTTACCCAATTTGACTTCAAAAGAGTACTGGCTTATTCAACAATCAGCCAGTTAGGATATATGATAATGGCCGCAGGTGCAGGAGCGTATGTGGCGGCAATTTTTCATCTGTTTACACATGCTTTTTTCAAAGCTCTGCTTTTTCTGTGCTCCGGTAGTGTGATGCATGCAATGCAGGATGAGCTTGACATCAGAAAGATGGGTGGACTTATCAAAAAGATGCCTATCACCGGTTATACATTTCTGATTGGGTGTATTGCAATTGCCGGTATCCCACCCCTTGCAGGTTTTTGGAGTAAAGACGAAATACTCGCAATGACCTTTTCTGCTAATTACAAGTTTGCATGGTTTATAGGAGCAGTTGTTGCTTTTATGACCGCTTTTTATATGTTTAGACTGTGGTGGATGGTATTTAAAGGCGAACCCAGGGATAAACACCTTTATGATCATGCCCACGAATCGCCTTCTTCAATGACTGTTCCACTTATTTTACTTGCGATACTTTCAGTTGTCGTGGGTGCTATATTTGGTTATCCCCTTGAAAACGGTTATATACATTCTTTCCTCGGACCGGTGCTAACACCGGCACATGGCGGAGGGGAACATCATATGAGTGCTGCATTATCAACCGGTTTGATGACTTTATCAATAGTTCTTGCAGTAGCGGGTATATATGTATCGTATCTTTATTACATTCAAAAGCCTGAACTGCCCGCTAAAACTGTGAAAGCTTTTAGACCTGTCCACAAATTCTTTTATAATAAATGGTACTTTGATGAGTTGTATGATGCAGTTATAATTCAGCCTATAGTACTTATTTCAAGATTTCTGTGGAAAGGATTCGATAACAATGTGATAGATTTTATAGTGAACGGTGCCGGATGGACTGCAAGATCTCTGGGGCGCTTTCTCAGAATCATTCAGACCGGCCGTATGCAGACGTATTTGTTTACGATGGTACTGGGTGTTGTGATTTTGCTAACAATATTTTATATGGGATACTAGGGGGACGGTCATGATAGATAACATATTGACTACACTTATATTTTTTCCGCTTCTGGCTGCTTTTGTAATCTTTTTGTTCTTCAGAAGTGGAAAAGCTACAATGTGGGCTGCTTTTGTAGCCAGCGTTATTGAACTGATAATGACAATGCCCCTGATGTTTAATTTTAACAAGGGGACTGCTGCAATGCAGTTTGTTGAAAAAGTAGACTGGATTCCGGCTTTCGGGATTCAGTATCATCTTGGTGTTGACGGAATATCAGTGTTAATGATTTTTCTTACGACGCTGCTTACAGCGATTGCAATACTGGGCTCTTTTACATACATACAGAAAAGGCGTAGAGAGTTCTATCTTGCCATGCTGGTTTTGGAGACAGGTATGGTTGGTGTTTTTCTTGCTCTTGACTTTTTCCTCTTCTACATATTCTGGGAGGCAATGCTTATTCCTATGTATCTGATTATCGGTGTATGGGGTGGACCAAGACGTATATATGCAGCGGTTAAGTTTTTCCTTTATACCTTGGCAGGCTCATTGCTGATGATGCTGGCGATTATTGCACTTTATTTCAAACATGGAGCAATAACTGGTGTGTATACATTTGATATTTTACAAATTGCATCTGTTACATATCCCGCTGAATTTCAAATTTTTGTGTTTCTTGCTTTTTTTCTTGGCTTTGCAATTAAAGTTCCAATGTTTCCTTTTCATACCTGGCTTCCGGATGCACATGTGGAGGCTCCTACAGCCGGTTCAGTTATACTGGCAGGGGTTTTGTTGAAAATGGGGACTTACGGTTTCCTGCGTTTCTGTCTTCCCATTACTCCTATTGCATCAATCAAATTTGTTCCATTAATTGCAACTCTTTCCGTTATTGCGATTATTTATGGCGCATTAGTGGCTATGGTTCAGGAGGACATAAAGAAGTTGGTAGCGTATTCTTCAGTCAGCCATATGGGTTTTGTTACACTGGGTATTTATGCCTTTAACCCTGCCGGTATTGAGGGCGGAATACTTCAAATGTTCAACCACGGTATAATTACAGGTGCACTGTTTCTTTTGGTGGGTCTGATTTACGAAAGGACTCATACCCGTATTATTAATGAATATGGCGGTATCGCAGTGAAAGTACCGGTATTTGCAACATTTTTTTTAATATTTACTATGGCTTCAATAGCATTGCCGAGTATGGGAGGGTTTATAGGTGAGTTTCTCGTACTTGTCGGAAGTTTTCAGGCATTTTCTGACTATGCTATAGTTGCAGCGATAGGGGTAATTTTTGCAGCAGTTTATATGCTGTGGATGTATCAGCGCGTATTCTTCCACAAGCTGAATCCAAAATGGGAAAAACTGCTGGATGTGAATGTGCGGGAAGTAATATATATGGCTCCGCTGATTATACTGGTGTTTTGGGTAGGTTTATACCCGGAAACATTTACATCATATATGCATGAGAGCGTGGCAAATTTGGTTGAAAATATCCAAGCAGTTAAAGTAGCGTTGAAATAAGGAGGAGATGATGGGTCAAAGTATAATTGCGATAATGCCTGAAGTTTTGATGACTTTTTTTGCAATTGGCCTTCTGGTTATAGATTTGGTTGCAAGTGATGAGAAAAAGTCAGGTATCGCATATTTCGGAATTGCCTTTATATTGATAACACTTTTGTTAACAATACCGGTTGGCGGATTTAAAATTGTGGGTTTTGACGGGATGCTTGTCTGGGATTCATATGCGTATGCATTTTTTGTAGTATTCAGCATAGCTTTTATACTAGGTTCCTTAGGTGCTGTGGACTATATGAAAAGACTTGGTATCAATAAAGGTGAATACTACATAATTTTGTTTCTTAGCATTATAGGGATGCTGTTTATGGTCAGTGCAACTGACCTGTCAATATTGTATCTCGGAATGGAAACAATGGCACTTTCCATGTATATTATAGCTGGATTTAATAAATGGAACATGAGATCCAATGAATCCGGTATAAAATATTTTATCATCGGTGCATTTTCTTCGGCTATATTTCTTTTTGGTCTCTCTTATGTTTATGGGTATACAGGTAGCACAAGATATGCTGAAATTGCGCAGATGATATCAGCAAACGGTCTGGATCACCTTAGCCTTAAGCTGGGTATGGTTATGATGCTTGCCGGTCTTGCATTTAAAATTTCAGCTGTTCCTTTTCATATGTGGGCTCCTGATGTTTATTCAGGTGCACCAACGCCGGCTACAGGATTTATGACTGTAGCACCGAAAGCTGCGGCATTTGGCGCGCTTATAAGATTTATCTGGGTAGCTTTGGAGCCAGCTACAGCATCATGGCAGCTGTTCTTTGCTATATTAGCTGTTCTGACCATGACCTACGGTAATCTAGTTGCTATTGCGCAGAACAATGTTAAAAGAATGCTTGCATATTCTGCGATATCACATGCAGGTTATATGCTTATAGGCGTGGTGGCTGCTAACGATTTGGGGTACCAGGCGATTGCACTTTATATGATTATATACGGCTTTATGAATATTGGAGCTTTTACAATTCTATCCCAGATGAAAAATAAAGGCGTTATTGAGGATGAAAGACTGGAAAGCTTTGCAGGTCTGTCTAAAAGTAATCCTCTGACAGCTCTGGCCATGCTGTTATTTATGTTTTCACTTGCGGGTATCCCACCACTGGCTGGATTTATAGGTAAATTTTATATTTTTGCCGCTGCGATAAAGAGCAATTTTGTCTGGTTGGCGATTGTAGGTGTGCTCAACAGTGCTGTAGGATGTTATTACTATATGCGTGTAACAATCTTTATGTATTTTAAAGAGCCTGAATACGAGGTCGAAAATAACTTACAGCCGGCAGGTGCTATTGTTACTTTTATAGCTACTGTTTTTGTCATACTTATAGGAGTGTTCCCTACCTTCTTTGTGAATTTAGTAAAAAATATGGTAATATAGTGAAAAAGGGTGTGATATAATGTCCGAAATAACAATTAAAAAAGCACTAGAGGATGCTAAAGAAAAAGAGGATTTGGCCTATGAATTTTATAAAAAGCTGGAAAATGTAGTGTCCGATTTGGGTGCAAAATCTATAATCAGAGAACTGGCCGAAGAAGAGGTCAAACACAAAGAGTTGATAGATGAAGTTATTAAAACAGGAAAAATTAGTGAAATAGGCTTAAATACCAAATGTTATTATACTGATTTGGGTATTTCAAAGATAGTTCTTCCTGAGGTCATTACAGAAGATTTGTCTGTACAGGATGTTCTTAGGATTGCAATGAAACATGAGGACAATTCGAGGATATTTTATGAAAAGATGGCCGAGCGATTTAAAGGGGAAGAAGCTGAAGAACTATTTCAGAAACTGGCTGTTGAAGAATCCTGTCATAGAAATAATATACAAGAAATTTATGATGATATTGTACTTAGTGAGAATTAAAAAAGCCGGCTCAAACCGGCTTTTTTTTATAGATGGTGAGGATGTTTCTTAACTTTATCAGCAGCTAATTTTAATGTTTCTAAAATTTCCTCATCAGCTACTTTGTTTTTTGCTTCGCTGTAATCATCTTCACTTATTTGGTAATGTGGCCTAATCCTGTTTAGCGTTATAGCCACGGTATCTAATATACACTCTCTGCAAGTACAGTATTCAGAATGTTTTTGAAAAAAAATCTGAGCAAGCTCCCATACCCTGATTTCGTTAATGTTTCTTAACATATCAATGTCATACAGATTGATTTTAGACATAAATCCCCCTATAAATACATTATAATATTTTAACATCAGGGGGACAAAATGCAAGATAAAATAGCTGTAATCGGTGGAGGAAGCTGGGGGACTGCTTTGGCAAATCTTGTGGCTGCGAACGGATATGACGTATGTATATACGTTAAAGAAGATGAAGTGGTTGAAAGTATAAACCTTAAAAATGAAAATTCAATTTTTATGCCAGGAATCAAACTTCATGAAAATGTAAAAAGTCAAAAACTGGATAAAATTACACAGGAGCATATAAGTGCTGCAATATGGGCTGTTCCTACTCAGTTTAGCCGGTCAGTGGCTGAGTTTGGCAGAAATGCATTAAAAAATGCAAAAATACTCATAGCAACAAAAGGTATTGAAATAGAAACGGGAGAATTGATATATGATATTCTACAAGAAGAATTTGATAGCGGGTTGTTGTCCATACTTTCAGGACCTTCATTTGCAAAAGAGGTTGCAAAGAAAAAACCGACAGCAGTAAGCATTGCTTCCAAAAATGAAGTTGAGAGAAATTTGTGGCAGAAAATTGTATCAACAGACTATTTTAGGGCTTATACGACAAATGATGTAATTGGCGTAGAAGTGGGTGGCGCAATAAAGAATGTTGTGGCTATAGCAACTGGGATATCCGACGGATTAGGATTTGGGCTGAATG
>DDHP01000067.1:6499-42029 GCA_002338145.1 Deferribacteraceae bacterium UBA1873
AATGCAAGGGCAGGACTGATTACAAGAGGACTAGCAGAAATTACAAGATTAGGTGTAGCATTAAAGGCACATAAAGAGACATTTATGGGTCTGAGCGGAATGGGAGATTTGGTTCTAACGTCCACTGGAGAGCTAAGCAGAAACAGAAATGTGGGTCTGAAACTGGCGAAAGGGTTGAGCCTTAATGAAATTCTTGATAGTATGAATATGGTGGCTGAAGGTGTTTTTACAGCAAAAGCGGCTTACAATTTGGCTCGAAAAATGAAAGTTGAGATGCCGATAACTGATGAAGTATATAAGATACTTTATCAAAATAAATCGCCTAAAGATTCTGTAATGGATTTAATGAGCAGGGACTTAAAAGATGAAAGGATTTAATACCGCTACAATCATAAGTAAAGGGGGGAGAATATGATTTCTGTAATTTTATGCGGCGGAAGCGGTACGAGACTGTGGCCTGTGAGCCGCAGATACCTGCCTAAACAGTTTGTAAAAATATTTGATGGTGAATCACTGTTTCAGAAAACAATTAAAAGAAATATGAATATTTCTGATGAAATCTATATTATTTCTAATGAAACCCAATATTTTTTAGCACTTAACCAGTTAGAAGAGCTTGCTTTACCTGAGAGCCTGAAATTCAGATTCTTTCTTGAGTCTGTTGGCAGGAATACTGCTCCGGCTATAGGTTTAGCCAGTATGGATGTGGAAAAAGATGATATCCTTCTTGTATGTCCCTCGGATCATTTGGTTGAAAATAATGAAATCTATGAGCTGTGTGTCAGCAAAGCAGTAGAACTTGCCAATGACGATTGCTTGGTCACTTTTGGTATATCACCGTCATATCCGGAAACTGGCTATGGATATATTCAGGCTAAAGGGGAAAATGTCATAGCCTTTAAGGAAAAACCGGACGCCCACACTGCCACAAATTATCTAAACAGCGGAGAATACCTTTGGAACAGCGGAATGTTCTGTTTCAAAGCTGAAACATATCTAAATAACCTGAAAAAATATTCAGAAGAAATATTTACAGGAGTTGAAAAAGCTTATAACAATAAACATCAAATTTCTGATAATGAAATTAGAATACCGTACGATTACATGAGGGTAATACCTGATGACAGTATCGATTATGCGGTAATGGAAAAGGCAGAAAATGTAAAAGTTGTTTATGGGGAATTTAACTGGAATGATGTGGGCAGCTTTAAGTCACTTTACGACATTTCAAGTAAGGATGTAGCGAATAACGCAATATTGTCAACTTACAAAGATAAAGGCATTGAGCCAATTATGATTAATTCACATGACAATTTAATTGTTACAGGAAAAAGGCAGATAGCAGTAATAGGAGAGGAGAATCTTGTGGTGGTTGACACGGATGATGCTCTGCTTATTACCAACAAGTCGGAAAGTCAGAGGGTTAAAGAGGTCGTCAGCCTTTTGAAGGAAAAAGGTTCAGATTTGGCAGAAATTCACAAGACGGTGATAAGACCATGGGGCTCATACACAATACTGGAGGAAGGACCTCTTTACAAAATTAAAAAGATTACAGTAAAACCAGGCAAACGCCTTTCCCTGCAAAAGCACTTTCACAGAAATGAGCATTGGGTTGTTGTGAGTGGTACTGCAAGGGTCACGCTGGATGACGAAGTATTTCTGCTGAGGCAGAACGAATCCACATTTATCAAAATGGGAGCAAAACACAGACTGGAGAATCCGGGTAATATAGAATTGGTCATAATTGAGTCACAAGTGGGTGAATATACCGGCGAGGATGATATCGTCAGAATTGAAGATGATTTTAAAAGGAGCGAATAATAATTATTTTCTCCAAAAATAAGGGGTAAAAATTACTATAAAAGAATAAAGCTCAAGTCTGCCTGCAATCATTGCAAGGCTTAACACCCATTTGATGTAGTTACTGAAATCAGCATAATTGTTCATGGGTCCTACGGAAGCGAATCCGGGACCTATGTTACCAATGGTTGCCAGAGAGGCAGTAAAGGAAGTCATGAGGTCTTGTCCGCCGGAGGCAACCAAAATTGTAACAATAATATTTGTGGCTATATAAAGAAAAAAGAAACCAGAAACCGCATAAACAATATCTTTTTTTACAGGCAATTTGTTAAGTTTTATTGTAAATATCCCTCTGGGGTGCAGTAAAAATTTGATTTCATTTACGGATTGTTTAAATAACAGTAGAATACGAACTACTTTTATACCGCCGGCAGTTGAGCCTGAACAGCCCCCCACAAACATCAAGGAAAAAAGCACTATCTGAGATAAAAAAGGCCATGATTCGTAGTTATCTGTAACAAAACCTGTAGTTGTTATAAAAGTCAGTGCCTGAAAAATAGCAAGTCTGAAAGATTCTTCTTTGCCAGATCCAAAATTAATATACAAATTTAAAGCAACTATAAGGGTTGAAGTGAGAGTAATAATTACAAATGCTTTTAACTCGGAATTATTAAAAATATTTTTAAAGTTACCAGTGATCAGATTAAAATGAAGTGCAAAGTTTACACTAGCCAGAAACATAAAAGCAGATATTATATATTGAATATAAGGCGAACTGTAGTGAGCAATACTGTCTTGTTTTGGAGAGAACCCCC
This sequence comes from Deferribacteraceae bacterium UBA1873, assembly GCA_002338145.1. Taxonomy (GTDB): domain Bacteria; phylum Chrysiogenota; class Deferribacteres; order Deferribacterales; family Flexistipitaceae; genus Flexistipes. The sequence goes on from DDHP01000067.1 coordinate 9,115, forward strand.
CTGTGGACAAAGTGGAAAATGTATGGGTAATTGAATCAAAAAAACTCATTCCACCCAAAATTAGCAATATAATTAGCAAAATTGTCAAAGATAAATAAATAAGCCATAAATATTTGGCAGTTGTGGTTATACGGGAAGAAATTTTATCAACGGAAGGACCGGGAGCCTCAGCTTTAATCAGTTGCAGGCCTCCAATGCCAAGAAGTGGAAGAATAGCAACAGTCAGAACAACTATCCCCATACCACCAAGCCATTGTGTCAAAGAGCGCCACATTAAAAGTGATTTGGGCAAACCTTCGATATCTCCAAGAATTGAAGCACCCGTTGTTGTAAAACCAGAAGCAGTTTCAAAAAAAGAATTGGTAAACTCCGGGATAGCTCCACTGAGATAAAATGGCATAGCTCCAAAAAAAGAAGCAGTGAGCCATGCCATACTGACAAGCAAAAAACTTCCCTTTGTAGACAATATACTTTGGTTCGTTTTTTTGGTAAGGAATAATATTAACAGAGAAGTGACAACTACTATTACAATGGTTAGCTGAAAAGATTTAAAAGCAGACACTTCATTATAGTACAAAGATGATAAACTGCACAAAAACATGAAGAAAGCAAGTATTAGCCAGATTACACTAAGTGTTTTGAATACAAGTGGAAATCTCATAGGCTTATTTTGATATAAACTCTTCTATTTTGTCTATAGAACTTTTCTTTGAAAAGAGAATCAGATTATCGCCCTCATCTAAAACGTAATTGCCGTCCGGGATTATATTCTTGTTGTTTCTATTTATTGCAACGATAAGAGAATGTTTGGGTAAAGCGAGATTTTTGATGGCAACATTTTTGTGTTTGCTATTTGGAGGGATTGTAAACTCTATAATCTCCGCTTTTCCGTCAAAAAGGCTGTAAACGCCTTTAATATTACCTTTACGAATATGCTTTAAAATAGCATTTGCCGAACTGATTTTCGGGCTGATAGTAGAATCTATTCCCAGTTTTGCAGCCATATTCAGATAATTGACTTTGCTCACAAGAGAAATAGTCTTTTTAATGCCGCTTTCTTTTGCGTAAACACAAGTTAAAATATTAAGCTCTTCATTATCGGTAACGGAAAGCATCAAATCAAAAGATCCAAGGTCTTCCTCTTCAAAAATGCTTTCATCGGAAATATCGGCATGTATGACAGTAATATCAGGTATTTGCTCAGCAATTTGCTTGCATTTATTATAATCTTTTTCGATTAGCTTTACATTCTTATCTATAGAAGCCAGATATTCGGCTACAAATTTCCCCGTTCTTCCTCCGCCTACTATAACAATATGTTTCAATCGCTTAAATATTACGCCGGATTTAAAAAGAAATCTGTTTACACCAACCCTTTCTCCGGTAACAAAAAGGTGATCGCCTTCATAGACCTTTGTATCCCCTTTGGGAATGATAATATCATTATTCCTCAAAATTCCAGTAATCAGATAATCCTCATTTATTTTCTGTCTGATATCCTTTACACTTGTCCCGTTCAAAATAGAATCCTTATGAATGAAAAGATCTCTGAACTGTAGATTACCGCTTTCAAAAGTTGTTGTGCCTGCGGTAACTCCCTGCTGAATGGTATTTATTATTGCACGTGCAGCTTCCAGTTCCGGATTGACAACAAAATCCACCCCTACATGATTGTTCTGCAGAAGATTGCTTCGGGAGTAGTCGAGACGCCTTACCCTGGCAATCTTGGTTTTAAGCTTAAGCTCACTGGATACCATAAAGCATGTGATGAGATTAACCTCATCTGAGTCCGTTACCGCTATAAAAATATCATCCTTCTCAATATCAAGGGATTTGATAAGATCCATATCTGTTCCTTCACCTTTCACAACCATGCAGTCAAGATGTGTCTGGGCATACTTCACTTTGCTGATATCTTTATCTATAAGGATAACATCTTTGTTTTCCTTTATCAGCTGCTCCGCAATGTGATAACCGACTTCTCCGGCACCTACTACTATTACTTTCATTTAAAACTCTCAAAAACAAGATTTAGTGGAATTTCACAATCTAATATTAATACGCTGATTTTGCAAATCATTTTAAAAACCATCCATAATTATTTTAACTGTATTATACAAAAACCAGATTTTTAAAGAGGAGAAGTATTATATCTTTTATACCTAAATTTCAATAAATTTTTTATTATTGATTTTTACTATCAAAAATTTTATCTGTAGTTGACTGCTTATGAATGAATTATTTGTTATAGGATTACTCATTATTATCGGTTACTCCGCCGGCTTGCTTTTGGAAAAAGCAGGGATTCCGAAGATTATAGGCTATATCCTGACAGGTATTGTTTTTAGCCCTTACTCTTTCGAATTTGTCCCTGAGAGTATATTAAAAAGTTCAAGCCCCTTAATAGATACTTGTCTGGGCTTTATCATATTTGAAGTAGGTGGCTCACTCAAATGGTCCAAGCTTAAAAATTATAAGAAGCAGCTTCTCAATATTTTGTTATTTGAAAGTTTAACCACCTATATATTAATTATTACAGTGTTTGTTGCAGCGGGTTATGTTTTTGCGGGGCTTTTTACAATAGATCCGCTGTGGGTCTTTATTCTTGCCATTTTGTTAGCTCCAATGGGTGCTCCCACAGACCCTACTGCAACATTTGCCATTATGCATGAATACAGTGCAAAAGGTGAACTTTCAAATACTATTATAGAAGTAGCGGCTTTAGATGACGCCATGGGTGTCTTTTTGTTCAGTTTATCCACCAGTGTGGCTTTTATTTTAGCAGGTAATGGCGACAGCAGTATAATTATGTCTTCGATAAAAGCATTTTATACAATAGCCGGGGCTTTGGGCTTAGGGGTATTAGTAGGATGGATAACCCGAATTATCAGTAATATATTGCAAACCAGCAATGAAGGGCAATGGATAGTTATATTAGCGGCTTTTATAATATTTACTTTTGGTTTATCTTCGATGCTTGGATTGGATAAAATTCTTACAATGATGGCTTTTGGGGCTTACACTACTAACTTTAACGAGCAACAGGAAACAATATTCAAAATTATAGAACGATATACGGAAGAATTGATTGTTTTGTTCTTTTTTATATTATCCGGTTTACATTTGGACATAACTGCAATACCAGACGCAGTTTATCTTATCGGTATCTTTGTCGTTGCCAGACTCTTGGGTAAATATTTCGGTGCAAGAACAGGGGCATATTTAGGCGGCGCCCCGAAAGAAGTTCAGAGATGTATCGGTGGAGGACTTTTGCCTCAGGGAGGAATAGTTATCGGTTTGGCGCTTATGATATCGCAGGAGCCTGCGTTTAATATAATATCGGATACTTTACTGGCAACTGTCATGGGAAGTGCTGTTATAAATGAAATCATAGGTCCTTTCAGTGCTAAAGCAGCTTTAACAAAAGCAGGAGAAATCTGAGGGACGAAATATTTTTTAAAATATTTTGTAAACAGCCAGGCGTCCGTCAAGATTGGCGTTTTTTAGAGGAATTTTGCGGCTTGTTCTAAGCCCTACACTTTTAATCAGCTCCCTTTTTCCGAAATATATATATGCTGTTGAGCCTTTGCAGTTCTGCTTCAGGAAATCTCCCATCTGTTTCACAAAATCTTCCATTTGCAAATTTTTGCCGATGCGTTTTCCATAGGGCGGGTTTGTAATTATTGTCTTATTTTGGAGTTTTAAGTCTCTAAAATCGGAATTCTGTATTTCTATTTTTTGCCCACCTGGCAGGGCAGATAGATTTTGCCGGGCGTACTTAACAGCTGTCGCATCTAGGTCATAGCCGCTTATAAGGTTTTTATTTAACGGTTTTATGCCTGCTTCGGCACTTTTTTTTATGTCTTGCCAGACTTTCTTGTTAAAGTCGGGCATATACATAAATCCGAAATTTTTTCTCAAATATCCTGCCGGTATATTGCAGTGCTTGATCAGTGCCTCGGCCAGGATTGTTCCCGAGCCGCACATGGGATCAACCAATGGTGTTTCACCATTCCATCCGCTCAGATCGATTACAGCAGCAGCCACATTTTCCATCATGGGAGCCTCTACTGTTTTTTTTCTGTAACCTCTTCTGTGAAGAGAGCCCCCTGAAGTTTCCAGACTGAGGACAGCTTTGTTGTTGTTGATAAGTATATGAAACCATACATCAGGTGTTTTTGGATCGACGTTGGGACGTTTATCATATTTTATTCTGAATTGATCGACAATTGCATCTTTTACGCACAGAGCAGCATATTGGGAATGATTGATAATACTGCCGGCGACGTTTGAAAAAACGGCAAAAGTATTGTCTATACCCAAGAAGTCACTGAAATCAATTTTGCTGACAGTATTGTAAAGGTATCTGGTGCTGTGGCAGTCGAAACTGATTAAGGGAGCAACAATTCTGGTCGCGATTCGTGTGTAGTAATTGATTTTGTAAAGTGTTTCAGAGCTGCAGGTGAAAAATACACCTTTGAAAGATTTCTCTACATTTTCCGCACCAAGTTTTTCAGCTTCCTTGGCAAAAAGTTCTTCCAGCCCTGCTGCTGTTTGTGCAAAATATCTATTGGTTTTCTGATATTGATACATTTTGTCTCCTTGGAAAGCAGACGATACTATATTTTGAATGCAGGTATGTCAAGGTTTTCAGTTTTAATAAAGAGAATGTTCTTTTAAATAGTAAATTTCTTTACCTTTCTTTTTTCTTTTGTAATTGACTTTAAACATAAATATTTGTATAAATTGCTCTGGGTATATTTTAAAAGCCGAAGTGGCGGAACTGGTAGACGCGCATGATTCAGGTTCATGTGGGCTAACGCCTGTGGGGGTTCGAGTCCCCCCTTCGGCACCATTTCCAGAGTTTGATTATTTTATAAAGAATCCAATTGTTACACATTTATCACAATTACAGCATATCAATATAATTTGCTGCAACATACACAAAATGTTCTTTATCATAATTCTCTTAAGAAGTGTTTCTGTTTATAAGCAGAAACACAGATATATTTGAATAAAGATTACTCGGCTTTGATAGGAATGACAAGTATCAAATGTGTCATCTCGACAGCGCACTTAAAGCGTTAAGTGCGCGGGTAGAAATCTCTTTTGCTTAATGCTATATACTAAATAAATATGCAATTATGCTAAGTACTGTAAAATCTTGTTTACCAACTTTAAAAGTATTATAATTTGATTGATTGACAGCAGTGTGGTTGGGTGGTAATTAAATATATGCTTAAAATTAATATTGAAGATTTGAAAAAAGGCATGACAGTATTGAAGTGTGATAAAGAGTGGCTTAATCTGCCTATTTTTGGGAAAGTTTTGGAAGATGAGAATTATATAGATTTGATGAGGAATTACGGTGTAAAACATGTATTTGTAGAAAATAATAAAGTAGCGCAGGAGATACTTAACACTAATAATAAAGAAAGTGACAAACAGAGGTTAAGTGACCATTTTAATTTAACGCTCAAAGACTTTTTGTTTTTCAAGGAGATTTACAATGAATTGATGGACTTTGTCAAAAAGATGTTTTATGCTCTTGATACTGAAGAGTTTTTAGACGAAACGTTATTGCTAAGAAGCTGTTATACCATTGAAAATTTTGCCAGCAGAACACCGACATTTGCACTTAATCTTTTTGAAGAATCAGATGACAGCGATTATCTTTTCAAGCACTCGCTTAATGTTGCAATATTTTCATCAGCTTTAGCCAAAGCTATGGGCTACGAGGATAAAAAAATACAGGCTATTACTGTTGGCAGTTTACTCCACGATATAGGAATGAAAAAGGTTCCAAAGGAAATATATAACAAAAAAGGCAAACTGACAAAACATGAATATTTTGAAATAAAAAAGCATCCCATATATGGGTTTAAATTAGCCCAAAATATTAAAAATATAGAGCCTGAGTCATTATCTGTTATACTGGAGCATCATGAGAGGTCAGACGGTACAGGTTATCCCAGGGGATTGAAAGAGGACAAGATATCTGCTTTGGGAAAGATAACTGCAATAACAGATACATATGATGCATTGACCAGTCATAGAGCATACAAAGAAAACATTTCCCACAGGGAAGCATTTAATATCATATTCAGTTGGTCAGGTGAGCATTTCAATAGCATCTTGGCTAAGTTTTTTCTTAATATGTTAAGACCTTATCCAGTGGGGACTGTTGTGAAACTGGATACTGGAGAGTATGGCGTCGTTTTTGAAAATAATCCGAATGACGTTAATGCTCCGAAAGTTCTCCTTGTGGATCCGGAAGATAATAGTAATGTAACATTGTACGATTTGTCCTCGTACAATATTGTAAATAAAAAACCGTATAAAAAAATCGAGTCTGTCCTCAGCGATAAAGCGACTGGTATAAAGCCTGCAGAGGTTATTGAGCATTTTTTGCGCTCTAAATAATTTTGGTTGTGCAACAGCTGCCGGATATTTGCCGGCAACTGTATACTTATTTAATCAACTATCTTTATTAATATACGAAAGGAGCTCTTTTTTCCCTTTCTTGGTTAAATCCGCCTTAATGTTTTTATCTAAATGCTCATAAACATCTTTATCAATTAATTCAAGTAGACGGTTGTTAACAGTTTTTTCTGCAGCCAAGTGCCATTTTTTGCAGTTGTATTTTTTAATTAGTTTGTTTATCTCGGCGGCAATTGTTTTTATTAACCTTTTTTCTGATTCTGCTTGCAGGTTGTGGTTTTCCCCAAAACCTTTGACTATTTGTCCGCCTGGCTGTTCCCTCCCAAAACGCCCAGGCTCATCGGAAACTTTTTCGCTTACTTTCATATAAGCATCAATATTCTGAAATTCTTTAATTAACTTCAGTCTGGGTGACTCCATAACTTCTTCAATAATTTCATAGGCTTTAAAGTGTCCTAAATCTGTCACAATTAGAATTTCTGCCATAAAACCTCCTTTTCATAAAGAGTATACCTTAATTAAAAATATAGTCTATTGAAGTTTGTTTGCCATAGGATTTTTTTATAAATAAGGGCATATAAAATAAAATTTTTATGAGTTTGTCAAAGAATTATTGCTTTTTCGTATCTCATCAATTATAATTTTCGTTTGTTTATGGTAATAGATTTTTTATAAATACTAAATATTTATTTAAAATAAAAATTAGAGTCTTAAATGACAGTACTAAGAGGAGGTTTGTTTATGATACCGATGCTTGATTTGAAAAGGGAGCTTGCTGATATAGGCGATAAAATAAAAAAAGCAGTTTGTGAAAGTATAGATGAAACGAAATTTGTACTTGGTCCTAATGTTAAACAGTTTGAAGAAAAAGCCGCCAATTATTTAGGAACAAAATATGCTGTAGGTGTTGGCAGTGGTACTGATGCTCTTCATCTTGCACTCAGAGCCGCTGGTGTGAAAGAAGGTGATGAAGTTATTACGACGCCCTTTACTTTTATTGCAACTGCTGAAGCTATAGCTTATTGCGGAGCGAAACCTGTCTTTGTGGACATAAATCCTGATACCATGAATATAGATGCGAAATTACTCGCCGGTACTGTGACAGATAAAACCAAGGCTGTACTGCCGGTGCATCTTTTTGGTAATCCATGTGAAATGGATGAGATTGTTAAAATTGCCAGGGATAACGATTTACTTATTGTGGAAGACTGTGCCCAGTCATTCGGAGCTACATTTAAGGATAAACAGACTGGTGCAATAGGGGATGTTGGTTGTTACAGTTTTTTTCCCAGTAAAAATTTAGGATGTTATGGAGATGGTGGACTTATTGCTACCAATGATGAAAAAATATACAATGAAATAATTGCCTTAAGAAACCATGGCTCATATAAAAGGTATTATCATGACAAGATAGGGTATAATTCCAGGTTGGACGATATACAGGCTGCTATTTTAAATGTAAAGCTGGATCTTCTTGATAAATTCAATGATGACCGTATTGAAATTGCAAATAAATACAAAGAAAACATGGGAGACTGTGTGCAATACCAGAAAATAACACCCGGTTCCAAACATGTTTATCATCAGTTCAGTGTGACAGCGGAGAACAGGGGCAATATCATATCAGAACTGCAGAAACATGATATAGCGTCTGCCATATACTATCCTGTACCTTTACATTTGCAAAAGAGTTTTTCCTATTTAAAATATAGGTCTGGTGATTTTCCGAATGCAGAAATGCTGGCTTCCAGAATATTTTCTCTTCCGATAAATCCATATTTGGAGGATGAGGAGATTACAATAATTAGTGAAATTGTTAAACTGGCAGCAAAATAACAGGTGTTTATGTTGAAAAAAGCCGGGCTATCACTACTTTTTTTTTTAGTGAAGCTGTACGGAAAAACTTTAAGATTTGAAACTATTTATCCTGAAAACTATAAAGGCAGAGATAGTGGCAATGTTTTTGCTATATGGCATGGTCACCTGTTGCCTTTGGTATTATTTTATAAATACAGAAATACAGTTACAATTGTTTCAAAGAGCAAAGATGGGGATATTGCAAACTATTTTCTTTCCCGGCTGGGCTATGTGACTGCCAGGGGCTCTTCTTCAAGGAGTGGAAGTGAATCCCTCATGAAAGCTGCTGCTTTGATGAAAAGCAACTCTACAGATGCAGCTGTTACGGTGGATGGCCCCAAAGGACCCAAATTTTCGGTTAAACCCGGTGTTATTTATCTTGCTAAAAAAAACTCAGGGGTGTTAGTACCTGCTGTTTGCAAAGTGAATTTTTATAAAAAATTTAAAAGTTGGGACAATTTTATTTTGCCAATGCCTTTTAGTAAAATTTATATTTATTTTGGAGAAGGTATTTCCTACGAAAATGATTCTGAAAACAAGGTTAGCAGAGAAGAAGTGGATATTTTAAGGGAAAAAATGCTGGAGCTAACACGTGATTATTTTGAAGATTTTTTATAATATTTTTATATACCTTTTAATACCTGTAGCGTTGCCTGTGGGTTATATTTTTGCTTACAAAAGAGGGGAACAGGACAGTTATTTTGAGCGTTTTGGGTTTATTAAGCTTAAAAAAAGCTATGATAAATCAGTTTGGTTTCACTGTGCCAGCGTAGGAGAGGTAAGAAGCATTAAACCTTTGGTGGATGAACTGAGAAAACGGTATCCAGATTATGGGGTAATATGTTCTACTATAACCGCCACAGGTAAAGAAATGGCTGAAAATTATCTGAGACCTGATGAAGCTTTTTTGCTTCCGATTGAAAATTCTATAGCAATAAAATATTTGATACGTGTGTTGAGTACAAAAGTTCTGTTTATTGTGGACACAGAATTGTGGCCTAATCTCATTTCTGCTGCATCCGATAATACTAAACTCTGTTTGATAAATGGAAGATTGTCTGAAAAAAGTTTTAAAAGATATAAAAAATTGTCATTTATTTTTAGATCATTACTAAAAAGATTTGACAAAATTTTTACTAAAAGTGAAGCTGATTCGGAGAAATTTTCTAATATACTGGGGACAAAAGAGAATATTTTCAACACGGGTAATATTAAATTTTTTGAACCTTCAAAGGTAACTATACCTGAAGTTTTGAGGAGTATAAAGAACAAGAAAATATTTATTGCTGGCAGTACACACGAAGGGGAAGAAGCTCTTGTAATCAGAGCATATGCAAAATGCAGAGAAAATATTGATATGCTTTTTATAGCTCCCAGGCATATAAATAGGGTGGACGCCATAGTCGCTGAGGTGGAAAAAGAGGGGATGTCAGTGAAAAAATTTTCCCAAATGTATTCTGATGATTCCGTTGATGTGGTGGTTGTGGATTCTATGGGCATGTTAGAATCACTGTATTCTATTTCACAAAAGATTTTTATAGGAGGTTCTTTTGTTAATGTTGGGGGGCACAATATTTTTGAAGCATTACAGTTTAGGAAGATTGTTGCTGCTGGCAGATTTATGGATAATTTCAAAGAAATTAGAGATATTGCACAGCAACACAGACTTTTGTTTACCATAAATAATGAGAAGGACCTTGTGGAATACCTTGAAAAAAAACAGGAAACAGAGTATGACTTTAGCGGATTTTTTTATGACCTTTATAAACTCAACAAGAATAAGACTGACTTGATACTGGATGAGATACCCAATGAAGAATATGGCAATTAAAATTTTGTATAGATTTCTGATTAGAAAAAACAGAGGTCAACTTATTAAATACGGTAGATTTTTTGGTGCTCTATTTTATTATCTACTGTCTGACAGGCGTAAAATTGTTAAAAAAAATCTGGAAATTGTTGGTGCCGACTGCGGGAAGAAATCTGTAAAGAAAGTGTTTGAAAATAACTTTATATCATTTTTTGAGCTTTTTTTAATACCCAAAATCGACGAACAGTTTCTTGTGAATTGTGTTGATGTTGTTAATGAACAGGAGATAAGGGATTTTATCAGAAAACATAAAAAAAATATATTAGTGAGCGCTCATATCGGATGCTGGGAATTATCGGCAACTATTTTTTCACAGATTTTTAAAACGGATGTGGCGGTGATTGGGAAAAAAATAAAGAATCAAAGCGTTAATGATATTATTGTTTCTCTGCGTAAAAGCCAGCATGTGGATTATTTACAACATAGAAATATACTTAAAAATATTTACAGCTGTTTGGCTAATAATGTGTCTGTGGGTGTTTTACTGGATCAGAGTGCAAGAAAAAAGGATTCTATTTTTGTAGATTTTTTTGGCTTGCGCACTGCTTTTAATGCGTCTATTGCTGCAATATGTGTCAGAAAAGATATTCCGGCTCTTCCTTGTTTTTGTATAAGAGAAAACGGAAAAATTAAATTTTTAAGCTACCCTCCTATTTTTCCTGATAAAAAACTTGAACCAAAAAGCAGGGTAAGGCAATTTATTCGTGAAATAAATATTGTATATGAAGATGTTATTAGAAAATACCCTGAGCAGTGGTTGCATTTACACAAGCGATTTAAAAGAACGGAGTCTGCGGATGGGACAGAAACCTATAGTATTTATTGACAGGGATGGTACGTTAAATAAAGAAGCCGGTTATATTAACCACTTAGATAATTTTGAACTGTATCCGTTTGTGTTTCATGGTTTACGCATGTTAAATGTATTTGATATTTATTCTGTAGTAATTACCAACCAGGCAGGGGTGGCAAGAGGATATTTTTCCGAAAGCTTTCTTGTAAAAGTACATGAAAAGATGGTTGCTACGATAGAAGATAACGGAGCTTTTCTTGATGGTTTGTATTACTGCCCCCATCATAAAACCTCAGGAAAAGGTAAATATGCAGTGGACTGTAACTGTAGAAAACCAAAAACAGGGTTAATTGAAGAAGCCCTTAAAGAGTTAAAAGAAACTGTAGATACCAACAGAATGTATGTAGTGGGGGATAAATTTTCAGATATTTATATGGGCAATAAGGCCGGCTGTAAAAGTATTTTGGTAAAAACGGGGTACGGTAGGGGAGAGTTGGAAAACTCAGATGTAAATGTCCCCTTTACGATGACAGAAAATTTTCTTACGGCTGTTATCTGGATATTGAAGGATTTAAAACTTACAGATTATTAAATGCTGAAAGTTTATCAGACATTTTTTAATTGAGGCTTGACCTTGTAAAACAAACTTTTCTATAAGCTTTGTCTGATACTGGCGATATTTGGTCAGTACCGTGAAAATCCACGGCATTTATTTTGATTACTCATTAAAGATTAGCCCATCAGCCAAGCCATGATAGCCTTTTGTGCGTGCAACCTGTTTTCAGCTTCATCAAATACTACCGAAGCTTCCGATTCGAAGACGTCTTCTGTGACCTCCTCTCCTATGTGTGCAGGCAGACAGTGCATAAATATTGTATTTTCTTTTCCGGTAGCATCTATAAGCGTTTTGTTAACCTGAAAATGTTCAAATATTTTTTTTCTTTTTTCAGCTTCCTCTTCTTGCCCCATACTTGTCCATACATCTGTATAAATTACATCGGCATCTTTCACTGCAAGTAAGGGGTCATTTGTTTGAAATATAATTGAGCCTGTTTTATTAGCTAATTTTTCTGCATCTTTTACATATTCGCTCTTACATTCGTAACCTTTAGGTGTCGCAACTCTGAAATTCATTCCAAATTTTGCAGCACCATAAACCCATGAGTTGGCCATGTTGTTTCCATCTCCCACAAAAGCTACATTGATTCCTTTTAGTTTATTAAATTTTTCGTAGATTGTAAGCACATCTGCCATAACCTGACATGGATGAAAGTCGTCAGTTAAGCCGTTAATAACAGGTATTGAAGCATACTTTGCAAGTTCTTCCAACTTGCTGTGTCCAAACGTTCTTATCATTATTCCGTCAACATATCTGCTTAAAGTCCTTGCTGTATCTTTTAATGTTTCCCCTCTACCTAACTGGAGATCGTTCTTACTGAGAAAAAGGGGATAACCCCCCAGTTCGTAAACACCCACTTCAAAAGATACCCTTGTCCTTGTGGAGGATTTCTCAAAAATTAGTGCTACTTTTTTATTTTTGAGGGGAGTTGATTTATCCTTACCTGTTTTCATGTCATGAGCCAATTTTATAATATTCAGCAGCTCATTACTGCTAAAATCCCGTAATGTTAGAAAATCTTTCATCTATTTCTCCTCTAATAATTTAAGGGTTTTCTCGGTTTTTGCGATACCGATATCAAGATCGTTTTTGCTGATATTCAGCGGAGGGTAAAATCTGACGGTGTTTTCTCCTGCTCCAACCAGTAGAAGTTTATTTTTAATTGCTGTTTTAATAAACTCCATAGAATCTAAACTTTCAAAGCTCACTCCGATCATCAGACCTTCACCTCTTATTTCCCCTCTGTTGCCAAAAATCCTTTTAAGCTCCGATTTCAGGTAAGCACCTTTTTCTCTTACTTCCTGGAGGAATTTCGGCTCTGAAATTATATCCAGGACTTTATCAGCTGCAGCACAAGCAAGATAATTACCGCCGAAAGTGGAAGCATGGGTTCCGGGTGCAAGAAAATGAGCGCACTTGTCTGATGCTGCCATAGCTCCTATTGGAACACCGTTGGCAAGAGCCTTGGCAAGTGTTAATATATCTGGCTCAACACCATAATGTTCGTAGCTGAACATTGTGCCTGTGCGACCTATCCCGGTTTGTATTTCGTCATAGATAAGCAGTATGTCATTTTCATCACAATATTCCCTGAGACTTTTCAAAAAGCCCGTTTTTGAAGGTATTACGCCGCCTTCTCCTTGGATAACTTCTGTCATAATAGCCACTACTTCGCCTTTATCTGCTATGTTGCGCACTGACTCAAAGTCGCCAAAAGGTACATGGTGAAAAAAATCCGCTACAGGCCTGAAACCGTCTTTAACCTTATCCTGGCCTGTAGCTGAAAGTGTTGCATAAGTACGGCCATGGAACGAATTTTTCATGGTTATTATCTTATATCGCAGTCCGTCGTATTTTTTGTTTCCATAAATTCTTGCCAGTTTTATTGCGGATTCGTTGGCTTCTGCACCGGAGTTACAGAAAAAAACTTTCCCACCGAAAGATAGTTCGGAAATTTTTTTAGCAACGTTACTTTGTAAAGAGTTTTTAAAAAGATTTGAAGTGTGCACAAGCTTTGACGATTGACTGCATATAACTTCAGCTATATCCGGGTTTGCATGCCCCAGATTAACAACAGCAATACCAGAAGTAAAATCCATATATTCGTTTCCCTCTTTATCGTAGAGACGGCAGCCGTTACCTGAGACAAAATCAAGATCGAATCTATTGTAAGTTTCCAGTATTTTACTCATACCGCACCTCCTGCTGGAATGACCAATTTTACATATTTTATATTAAAAATCAATTTTTTATGTTGTGTTAATACTAAATATTATATATAAAAATCTCCATGCCGGAAAAAAACAGCTATGAAATAATTTCTGAATTTATACAGCAGGCAGGATTTGTAACGGGGTATGTTGAGCCAAATTTTCCTGTATATTTCCCTGAATTTGATTTAAGGTTTGGCAAAAATGAAGGGGCAAATTACCTTTTGGGGAGTGCTACAACAGGTAATAAGAGTATAGGTTTTTTTCATTCTCCTGTTTCTTTGAAACAGTCTTTGGCGTTGAAAAGTGAATGTGTTATTATTACAACCGCACTGCCTGAGAAACTGGAAATGCCCATTATTTTCTGTAAAAATATTGCTTTGCTGAAAGATAAACTGATAGCTGCTATTAAGGTATCTGCTGAGTCAAAATTACCAGTAATGATTGTCATCAGTGACTCTGTACTTTTTAATTACTGGGATGTAGATGATTTTGATTTTGACAATGAGCGGTTAAAACCTTTACTGAGCAAAAAAACTCTGGACAATAAGCTTTCCTCTGAAGAGTATCTTGATAGTTTGAATGTAGCGGAAGCGGTATTAGGGAATTATTTTTCGGAGAAAGTTTTTACAAATAATAGGATATCTTTTTTTGAAGAAGAAACTGAATTTTTTGATTATCTGGTTCCTTTTGTAAAATCTACCTTTTTTAAAGACATTGAGTCTAAAAATGTATTGTGTATTAAATATAAAGAAAAAGACTTTTTTAGGATGGTGAAGTTACACTATTCATTGGATTTGGATTTTGAATTTTTAGAGGAGAAAAAAAATATTCAATTAACTCCTCTTTTATGCCCAGGATGTCCATTCGTTTCTATTTTTAATCAGTTGAATATATCTGAATATCTTGTATTTTCAGATATTAACTGTGAGTCTGTTTATAAACGTCTAAATGTGCAAAAATTTGCACCGGAATTTGTTGAAGGGATGTGCAGAAACAGCAGCAGTAAATGTCTATATATTGGTAATATCAGTGGTTTTGCCCCTTTTTATCAACAAAATGCTGAAAGCCTGGAAGTGATTCTTTTAAATGATTTACAGACAAAACCGTCTTTTTTGCCAATTGCCAAAGCTACAAAATTACAGGGTACAGGGGTTATTTTTCCTTACAGTTGTAATAATGTCACGAAAAAAAGACAGGTGAAAATTGCTGAGAAAAAATGCCTGTGTATTAAAAATAATGAAACTGTCAAATGTATAAATAGTACTAATTGCCCCGCACTTTATGTGAAGGGCGATACTGTGAGTGTGGATAATGAACTTTGTACAGGCTGCAGAGTCTGTGCAAAAGTCTGCCCATATGGAGCAGTTAAATGAATTATCATCTATATTTATTTGGTATACACAGGGAAACTTTTGACATAATAGCAAAACTTTTGATTCAGACGTTCAGAGAATCAGATTATGTGCTTAACACGTTTTCTAAGATTCCTGAAAATTACTATTCTCCATTATCATTGAGATTATCTGTAACAGGCAGCAAAAAAGAAGAGTACGAAAAAATAGTTCTTGATTTTGATAATGTTGTTATCCAAAAAGATGGCGCATTTAATATTATTTCACCTAACAGTATTGAAATCCCTTATGCTCCGGATGCCAGTCATTACTGGGGTGTTACGGGTAAACTTTTTAAAACAATCAATGATATATCGCCAGCTTTTATCTCAGGATATCTTTTATCTGCTAAGCTCAAAAAAGAAATAGAACTGTTCAGAAAATTTTCAACATAATCAATTAATGTCTTCTTCGGAGAAAACCAAAGCCTCAAATCGATAAATTTTTGTATTAGGGTCTTTATAGGCATTTCTAGGAATTCCAGCTTTTAGGCAGGTATATTCCAAAAATTCAGTAACATTCCAGCCGTGCTCTGTGGCCACTTGAGGCAGAAGCACTCCACTGTTAGTACTTTTCATAATATACAAACCGTCTCTTCCTATTACAATATCATCAAAAGAGCTAACGGGGATCATCGGTGACAGGATTGAAATTTCAACTGTAATCTTTTCTAATTCTTCTTCTGAAAGAGGTGGGAACCGTAAATCATTGAATGCAGCTTGAATAGCCATTTCTGCTACATTTTTAACAATATTTTTATCTTGACGGAAATTTCCAATGCATCCTCGTAGTTCACCATTCTTATGGATTGTTACAAAACAGCCTGAATTAAAATTAAGTTCATTCGGGATATCAGATGCATTTAAAGTTAATCTTTGCTCTTGAAATCTGCTTTTAATTGCATCTAAAGCTATGTGTATTAAAAACCTTTTAGCATTTATGCTTAGTGAAAAACTCATTTTTCCCTCCTTTGTTGTGGAAAAGTTGTTTATTTTTTACCCCTGTGAAACCGTTGCCAACAGCGGGGGTAAGTGTCAACAGCAAATTTGGCTATATTTATAAATAGGTTACAGAAAGTGATTGCAGCACAACGTTTTTTCCCATTTGGTATAAGAAGTCCACAATTATTGTTAATAATGTGTTGATTAGTCATTGTGTTTTCCTTAAAGACTCTATAACTTTTAGTATACAAAACACTTTGATTAATTTTTAAGCAATAATTTTACTTTGTTTTTTCCGCTTGCTTTAGCAAGATATAAAGCTCTGTCAGCTTTGTCAATTACATCAAACAATCGTTCCCCGCTGTCCGGATATATAGCAACACCAACGCTTACTGTTATTTTAAAGTCCTTACCTTTATCAGTAAAAAGTGAATTGAGCTCAATAGTGGAACGAAGTCTGTCAGCGATTTCCACTCCAATATTTCCTGCAGTTTCAACCAGGCAAAGCATAAATTCGTCACCACCGTATCTGCACGCAAAATCGGTTCTTCTAATATTGTTGCTTATAATATCACCTATCATTTTAATTACCATACTGCCGTATTTGTGTCCGTAATTGTCATTTATGCATTTTAGATCATCTGAATCAAGCATGATTAATGTGAAATTTTTATTATATCGTACGGATCGATAGTACTCTTCCTCCAGCTTTTTGAAAAAGCCTTTCTGGTTAAGCAATCCAGTGAAGTCATCGGTGGTGGATAGCTCTTCCATTTTTTTATAAAATAACGTTACAATGGATTTGAAGTATGCAGAGATATAAATACTTGATGCAAAAATCACTAGTACAGTGGGAAAATTTTCAAATTTCATAATAAAAAAATGAATATATACGATGACTATCACGGTGGATACTGAAATTAAGTATATTTTTCCAGGCTCCAGAAGAAAGCTGAGGGCAAAAAATGACATAATGAGCAGGAAAATAAAAGGCATAGCAAGCATATTGTTTACAAACAAGCCTAAAAATATGTAAAAGTAAAACAGTAACAGATAGATATATATTGCGGATCTTTTTTCACAGTGATGTAAAAGATATTTGGCGGATATAATTACAATGAGGTATGCAATTGAAATTATAACGAAAAATGTGTTTTTCCCATAATCATACAGGAACAGGGAATGAAAAATATATACTATAAATGCTATGTAATTAATGTTGGTGACAAGCTTTAAGTTGTTTTTAAAGGTATCCATAAAGTCCCTTTGGATTTTGTCATAATTTTATTGTAAATGTTTTTTGTTAAATAAACAATATTAAGTGTGCCGGGATCGCTGCATTTTTTGCAACAGGAGTGACAGCAGAATTAGAATTACTTGACATTTTTTGTATTGATGAATAATATTTCATATCTTATTAAAAGGGATTTCTTGACAGATTCAAGATAATCACAGGAGATATTTTATTATGGAAATACGCTATAATTTGAAGCCCAGCTCAGAAAGAAGAAATTCGGAATTTAAGCCTGAAAATACGTTAGCCTTCGGCAAATTACGCACTGACCATATGTTTGTTATGGAATATGAAGAAGGTGAATGGATAAACCCGCGTATTATCCCTTATTCAGATTTTAGCCTTTCCCCCGGAGCTACAGTTTTGCATTATGCACAGTCAGTTTTTGAAGGTGCCAAAGCTTTTATGCACGATGATGGGGAAATATATACCTTTAGATTGGATAAAAATGCAAAACGAATGAATAAATCGGCAGAAGTTTTATGTATGCCGGAAATACCGGAAGATATGCAGATAGAGGCGGTTCACTCACTTATAGATACCGACAGATTGTGGTTCCCACTGCAAGAGGGGGCTTCTCTGTATATAAGACCTTTTCTTTTTGGTGTGCAGGATTCACTGGGGGTTTTCCCCAGTAATAAGTATATATTTTCGGTTATACTTTCCCCAAGCGGAGCATATTATCCCAAAGGCTTTGACTCCCCCATAAAACTGCTTATTACCAAAAAATTTCACAGAGCTGTTCCCGGAGGCACCGGTCATGTGAAAGCTGCAGGCAACTATGCCGCTTCACTTCAGGCTGGCGAATATGCTTACAAAAATGGAGCCAGCCAGGTATTGTATCTCGATCATACGAACACCTATATTGATGAGGCCGGTTCCATGAATCATTTTCATATTACCCGTGATGATACTGTTGTGATTCCTGAGTTTACGGACACAGTACTGCGCTCCATCACTTCCGAGTCTGTCATAGAATTAAAGGATAGGCTTAAGCTGGAGATTCTTCAAAAACGTGTGAAGGCGGATGATTTTATTGCAGAGGTTAGAAACGGCGATATTAAAGAGGCAGGTGGATTCGGCACTGCAGCCGTGGTTTCCGCTGTTGGTGAGTATCTGCTGGAAGACGGTGATACACTGATAGTTGGTAATGGGGAAGTGGGCGAGATTACCAAGTATATTTATGATTTATATACGGGAATTCAGACTGGCAAATATGAAGCGCCTAAAGGCTGGCTGCAAAAAGTGGAAAGAAATATTTAACGACTATCCAATATATATTTATAAACCTGACCCAAAGATATGCCACCGTCATTTGCCGGGACTTCTTTATGTGTGAAAACTTCAAAGTCCATACTGTTTAGCATTATTTTTGTTTTTTCCAGGAGATATATATTTTGGAAAACCCCTCCGGAGAGAACCACTCTTTTACATCCTGAATTTTGACTTATTAAGCTACATATGTCACAAATTATTTTGGCAATGCTGTCATGAAATTTTTGGGATATAACAGATAAGTTTATACCGGAGTTTATATCGTTACAAATTTCATTTAGAATATTGCTGAAATCTATTTCCTTGCCTGTTATGTTGTATTGGTAAAATCCGTTTTTTTTGTCAGAATTACTTATCAGATTTTCTGCGAGTATTGCCGTAAATCCTTCATATTCATTAGTGGAGTGACCGGTCAAAAGGCTGCCCACTGCCTCAAATAATCTGCCGGCACTTGATGTCTGAATGCAATTGATGTCTTTGTCGATTATCTGTTTTATCATATCTGTGTCTTTTTCGCTGATAACAGTCTGCAAAAGTTCTTGATATGAGCCAAGTATCCCCATCTGATAAAAATATCCTGCAAGCATACGTGAAGGATGCCTTGCTGCTGAGTCCATTCCCGGCTGAATATAGTTCTTCAAGTGATACTGCCTTGTAATTTCCCCTTGCAGCAAAAAGAATTCTCCTCCCCAGATATTGCCGTCTTCTCCTAAACCGGTACCGTCCATAATAACACCTATTGCGTAATCTGTCAGCCCGTTTTCAGCCATACATGAGTACATATGTGCTATGTGGTGTTGAACAGGGTAGATTTTTTTCTTTTTGCTTATGGCGAATTTTGAAGAAAAATAATCAGGATGATAGTCGGTTATAAGTATTTGAGGGGTGATGGAAAAAAGTTTTTTCATTTTTTCGTAGACTTCGCAGTAGAAATCACGACATTTATTATTATCCAGATCGCCTATGTACTGGCTGACAAAAGCGTATTTTTCTGCTGCAAAGGTTATAGTACTCTTTAGGTGGGCGCCCATACCAGCTATATGCAAATTTGATGGATTGGGTAAAATCACTGGTTTAGGGGCAAATCCTCTTGCTCTTCTCAATGTGTATATTTTATCATCCATTAATGTAACCACGGAATCATCTACGCGTGTATGGATTTCTCTGTTATTGTGTAAAAAGTTATCAGTAATTTCAGAGAGATTTGTCAAAGCTTCTGTTTCATTTATACATATAGGTTCCTCACTCTTATTTCCGCTGGTGGCAACCAAAAAGTCCGTCTCTAAAAACCTGAACAGTATGTAATGTAAAGGAGTGTTAGCTTTCATAATACCTATTTTGCATCCGGTGGGATTTATGTATCTGGATATAGGCAGCAAACCCCAGTCATTGATAACTATGGGAGCATACTGGGAGTCAATTATATTTAAAGCCTTCTTATCAGGTGTTTTTATGTATTTATTAAGCTCTGCTGTAGACTGAACCATTACAGCCAGCGGTTTGTATTTTCTTTTTTTAAGAATTCTTAGCGTTTGTACTGCTGAGTCATTGGCTGCATTGCAGATTAGTTGGTATCCCCCCAAACCTTTTAATGCAACAATACCACCATTATTTATAACTTCAGCTGATTTTTTTATTGCATCCATATTTTTTTCTTTATCGTTGTAAACCACAGGCCCGCAATCGGGGCAGCAAATCGGTTGGGCGTGATATCTCCTGTCAAAAATATTAGTGAATTCATTACGGCATTTTTCACACATTATAAATTCAGACATGGTTGTATTTTCTCTGTCATAGGGGATATTTGTGATAATGGAATACCTGGGACCGCAGTTGGTACAGTTCGTAAAGGAATACATATATCTACGGTTATTTTTGTGATTTATTTCATCCAGGCAATCTTTGCAAACAGGTAAATCCGGTGGAATTGCGGTGATACCTTCTGTATAATCTGAGTTAATTATTCTGAAATCGCTGTAGTGCTGCTGATTTGTTTCCTCGAAATAGATGTTTTGAATTACAGATCCCGGAGGGGAAAGTTTACGAATATCTGAACAGAATTTTTCTATTTCCTCATGTGTGGATTCCGAAACCAGTATCTCAACGCCTTTTTTGGAATTATTCACATAGCCTTTAAATTTATACAAACTCGCCAGCTTGTATATAAAAGGTCTGAACCCAACCCCCTGTACAATACCTTTTACATAAACTTTGAACGTATATTTTAACAATTATACCACCTGTCTAAAATTTGATTGCAA
Source organism: Deferribacteraceae bacterium UBA1873 (assembly GCA_002338145.1). Classification (GTDB taxonomy): domain Bacteria; phylum Chrysiogenota; class Deferribacteres; order Deferribacterales; family Flexistipitaceae; genus Flexistipes. The sequence goes on from DDHP01000067.1 coordinate 30,070, forward strand.
TTTATTATTCTCTAAATTATTACTAAGGGATTATGTCTGACAATTTAGATGCTTTTGAAAAGAAATACAAATATTTATTGAAAGATAAGTTTCCTTCTTTTTATTCGTCACTGCAGAAAACGCCTTATAAGTATTTCAGATTGAATGCTGTCAGGGGGATTGACTATTTAAAGGAGCTGGATACTCAGGGTATAGCCTACTGCAAAGATAAAATTTTTCCCGATGTTTACAGGCTTTGTAGTGATGATGTAATCAGTAAAACTGTGAGTTTTTTAACAGGCGGATTGTATATACAAAATCCTTCCTCTTTATATCCTGTGAAAATTTTACATGATTTCCTGAAAGAACAAAAAAGCCCCGCAATACTTGATTTGTGCGCTTCTCCCGGTGGTAAAACAACTGCTCTTAGTGAAAAGTTTAATAGAAGAGGTATTGTTGTTGCTAATGAAGCATACAAATCCAGGCTTAAATCTTTGCATTTTAATCTGGAAAAGTACGGTGCATGGAATGTCAAAACCACTTCTTTTGACGGGCGTATTGTCGGTAAGTATTATCCGGAGCGTTTTGACGGTATTCTGCTGGACGCTCCCTGTAGTAATGAAAATAAATTTTTCTTAAATGATGAAGTGAGAAGAAACTGGAGTCATGATCTGGTTAAGCGAATGCAAAAACTTCAGCAGGAACTTATTCTTGCTGCATTTGACGCTTTGGCTCCGGGTGGTGTTCTGGTATATTCCACGTGCACCTTTTCTGTGGAAGAGAATGAACATGTTATTGAAAGGTTGATGGAAGAAAGAGCAAGTGCTTCATTACTGAATATTAGTCACGACGAGTGTCAAGGCTTGAGTGGAAATACAGATATTGATTCTTGTGTTATGCGAGTGTTACCTTGCTTTGATATTGAGAGAGATAGAAGCTTTTATGACGGTTTTTTTGTGGCAGCTGTGAAAAAAGAGGGGGAGCTTAATGGGGAAAAGCAAGACGTGAAAGGTGAGGAAAAGTTAAAAATCCAAATTCAGTATTATTTTGATTATGACTTTCAGGAGTGTATTTTTTTTCAAAAAAAGGGTATTATTTTTATGGAAGCACCTTACAGTTTTAATGCAAAATTTCACAAAACAGGCATTAAGGCCGGTAAATTTGCCGGTGATAAAATAGAGATTTCTTCACAATTGCTGTGGGAGTTAGGCAAATATGCAAAAAATGAATTTAAAACAAATCTAAACCTACAGGAATCTATTGATTATTTAAACGGCTATGATATAAGAAAACCCGAACTAAATGTTAATAATCCGATATTTGCTTATTACAAAGAGATACCTGTTGGTACTGTTAAACTGGTTAACGGGATGCTGAAAAACAAACTGGACAGATATTTTTTGTATGGGAGATAATTAATGCTTGATGCTCTTATAGTGGGCAGTTCCGGTGATTTTATTAAAACAATAGAAGATGTTCTCCTTGACCTTGATTATGAGGTGTACTTTGCTTATACGTCTGAAGAGGCTGAAAGTTTGGTCAAGGATTACCCTGTTGATCTTATTATCATGGAAGATGTTATTTCTGAAGGCAGTTCGACAATTTCGGCCACGGATTTGTGCCAGTCATTAAAATCCCAATCCATTAGCGATAAGACACTGACAATTATAGCATCTGACAATTACAGTGATAAAACAAGGGATAGGGCTTTTGAAGCCGGATCTGTTGCTTTTTTTCCAAAAGAAAATATCTCTTTTGATTTAAGAAATTTTTTAAAAAATGTGATTTCAATGGCAAAACTTATTGGTTATGGGAAAAACCCGGCTGTTATTGTTGAAAATGACGATTTTCAACGGTCACACATTAAAAGTCTACTAAACTTTGCCGGTATAAAATCTCATGATTTTAAAACGGGAGTGGAAGCTTTAGACTTTTTGAATGAAAACAGACCGGAAATCGATATATTTATTCTGGATTATCTTATAAAAGATTACACGTGCGCAGCTACATTGCAGCAAATTAAGTCTATTCCGGCATATCAGCAGATTCCTGTTATGATTACCACTGCAGCGGACAGCCAGAGCAGGAAATATGAGCTTTTTTTGTTGGGTGCTGCTGATTTTATCTCCAAACCTTTTGATGCCGGTGAATTTTATTTAAGGTTGCAGAATCATTTAAAAACTAAGCATTTAATGGATATGCTGGAAGCTAAAAACAAGATTCTGGCAATTAATGCAACTACAGACGAACTTACAGGATTGTTTAACCGGCGTTTTTTTTGGGAGTGTCTGAAAAAAGAGTCCAGCAGGGCGGATCGAATAAAGAGTGATTATTCTATTATAATTATGGATATTGACGATTTTAAGGATGTGAATGACATTTACGGTCATTTGAATGGTGATAAAGTTCTCAGCTCTATTGCTTCCATTATTAAAAATGGTGTGAGGAAAACAGATACTCTTGCCCGTTTTGGGGGTGAGGAGTTTATTGTACTGTTGCCGGATACTTCCGGGAAAAATGCAGCTGTTGTCGCCGATAAGCTGAGAAAAGCTGTAGCAAATAAGTATTTCGATTTTATGAAAAGTAATATTACTTTAAGTATGGGGGTAGCAGGTTCTGATGAAAGTAATTCTTTTGAAAATGTTATTCAGATTGCTGACGAAAGGCTGTATAAGGCTAAAAAAAATGGTAAAAATCAGGTTGTCTTCGATTAGTGTAAGACAGTTAGTTTTTATTTTTGCTTTTTTATTTTCTTTTTTTGTTATTGCAGAAAATAATCATGCACAAGATGTAATCCCGGGAAATTTTTACTCTAAAAACAACAGCAGTTTCTATGCGTTGGGGGTGGATAAGAAATCCCGGTTGCTGTATTTGTTGAAAGTTGAAGATGATATCCCTAAAATAGAAAAAACATTTAATGATATTTTAGTAGGAGAAGCAAATGGCGATAAGGAGATTGAAGGTGATAAAAAGACTCCTGAAGGGATTTATTATATAACATCTTTTATACCGGGAGAAAAATTACCTGAAGTCTATGGATTAGGAGCTTTCCCGCTTAATTATCCCAATTTTTATGATAAACTTTTGGGAAAGACCGGATATGGTATTTGGATACATGGAAAAAACCAAAAAGATCCGGGGGATAATACTACAGAGGGTTGTGTGGCACTTGAAAACAGTGGGATAAAACAACTCACTTCCCTGAATATGATAAATACACCGGTTGTTATCAGTAAAAAACTAAAATTTTTAGGGAGGGACAGATATTTTAGTCAAAGAGCTTTTTGGATGAGTTTCCTGAATGATTTTATTAATGCCTGGCAAAAAAATGATGCTGATAAATTTCAGAGTTATTTGCATACCGATTTTAAAAATGAGCAAAATCAGGACTATTATCAGTATATTATGGAAAAAAAACGTTTGATGGAACTCTATCCTTACAGACGTATTAATATTGATAATATTAAGGTTTTTGTTGAAAATGACAGTGAGGTGGTCTTTGATTTTAATCAGTTATATTGTGCAGATAATATAATAAGTGAAGGGCGAAAAAAAATATATTTAGCAAAAGAGTTTGGAGATTACAAAATCGTTGCAGAGAAATTTTTTCCCCGAGGCTCACTGACAATGACAGAAAAACTGACTGAAAAATTTATAAATGATTGGAAAGTGGCATGGGAGTCAGAGGATATATCCAGATACAGTAATTTTTACGGGCGGTCATTTCGGGCTTCCGGCATGGACTACAATGAATGGATGAAGGACAAAGAAGAAAAGTTTGTGCGTTATGAGGATATTGACATTGAAGTGAGTGATATCAATTTAGTGGATGTAGGGCCTAAAGAAATAACCGTTCAGTTTAAACAGAGATTCAGGGGCGATAATTACTCTGATTACGGCGTTAAAACGCTTATTCTTTCAGGTTGTCCTGGTGATTTTTCCATTGTCAGTGAGAACTGGAGAGCTCTATAAATGCGTAAGCTGTGTTTGAGCGTATTAATAACGGTTATTTTGACATTGTCTCTTTCTGCCGCGGAGAGACCCTTTTCTGAGCATAAAGTTTACTTTGAGGGTACCGATTATGAATTAAGTGTTTATAAAATATATGGCAGAAAAAATGGTAAGACTATGCTTATTGTAGGTGGTTTACAAGGAGATGAGCCGGGGGGGTTTTTGTCTGCAGATCTTTATTCGGAACTGAGACTGGAAGAAGGGAACCTTATTGTAATACCCAGGGCAAATTTTAAGTCAATTATCTTATTTAATCGCGGCACAGATGGCGATATGAACAGGCGTTTTCACATAGATGAAGTACAGTATGAAATGGATAAGGTGGTACAGGTTATCAAAGAGCTCATGGGGGAATCGGATATTTTTATTAACCTTCATGATGGATGGGGATTTCATTCTCCGGAGCATACCAGCTGGCTCAGAAGCCCGGAAAGATTTGGACAATCGATAATTGTTGATTCTAATACATATACATGTAGTAATGGCGAGGTGTTGGATCTGGAAAAGATGGCCAAATATGTTTTGAATGAAGTCAATCAAAAGATAAAGAATGAAAATTATCATATGCACTATTTTAATACACAAACACAGAATCCTGATACACCTTTTGAAGAAATGAAAAAGACGGCCACGTTTTACGCACTGCGTGAGCACTGTATCCCTGCTTTCGGTGTGGAAACTTCAAAAAACCTGCCTTCCCAGGAAATGAAAATTCTTCACCATAATTATGCAGTAAATGCTTTTATGCAGCTTGTGGGTATTGTTCCGGAGCAGCCGAAAATTTTTCTACCAAAACCAGAGATTAAGTATGTTATTTTAAATATAAACGGTGAGCCTAAAGTTGTCATGAATGATTCTGCCGTAAAAGTGGGCAAAGGCAGTATTGTGGAAGTATCACATATTGAGGCAAATTATTCCAGAGGGCTTTCCTGCGATATTGAAAATATTAACGGTTTGAATGATAAAAATATTCCTGTGGAAATACGCAAAAATACTTCGGTTATTTTCCGCAAAGATAGTGAAAAAATAGGAAAAATCAATATAGTGGTGGAAGGAAGCGTTGAAGAGGAAAATCGCGTATTTATTGTAAAAGTAAACGGCAGTAAAAAGGCGGTTATAAATGGCGGTATTCTTGAGGTAAGAAAAGGGGATACCCTTGAGTTAGTTAAGTTTTTCAGTGAATTGATTGCTCATGAGCCTGAAATTAATTTTAAAGGGTGGGTTCCTAAAGGTGTTACATACAATGACGGTGATGACAGAGGGTATGATATAATGATAAACAGTAGTTTTATGAATAAGTATTCCAAATATGGTAAAGGCAAATTTTTCCCTGTTGTTGCCGGTGGTTCATCGGACAATATTCTGGGCACCTTTTATGTGAAAATTAGCGATTAATTAATATTAAAATATTTTTTTAATTTTTACTTGATATAATTTATAAATCCCATATTTACCGACAACTGGAAACTGTATATTCGTAAATCACTGATAATAAACTAAACTATATCTCTTTTCTCAGAACAGTATTTTATTTATTGACTAAAAAGAAAAAATTATGTATTTATAATGAAAGTTATAAGAGAGGTATACATTGTTTTTTAAGAACATTTATGCATTTTTGGAAAAGAATTTTTTTAACTCTCTCACAAAAAAGATTGCCGGTAATTTTTTGTTTATTGTTTTATTACAGGTTTTGTATTTTGTCGTGTTCTTTTTATGTTCCGGGGATATAAAGTCCATACTTGCTGATTCCGGGGTTGATGCTTCTGTTGTTAATTTAATAAATAATGAAATCACCTCCACTATGATTTACTTTTTTGTGATATTTGTCTTAATAGTGATTATTTCGATAATTGTTGTTATTTTTATGAGATATCTGATTGTTAACCCGGTTAGAAGACTTATCGAAATTTTTACTGAGATAGGAAAAGGTGAAGGGGACTTGTCAATGGATTTGCCGAATATTACATATGATGAATTTACCGAACTTTCGGAAAGTTATAACATTTTTATAAAAAAACTCAGGGATATAATTACTTCTGTAAGACAGAACGGGGTATACATTGCTTATGAAAGTGCTACCGTTACACAGATAATCAGGAGCTCTTCTGATAAAGCGGCTAAACAGGGGGATCTTTCCAGCCAGGTTTTCAATGCCAGCAATGAAGCTACCTTGGCCATACAGGAAGTGGCAGAAAATTCCAACAACATATCAGAAGCCACCAAACAAAACCTTGAATCTGCCGAAAGTTCTTATGACGAACTTAAGTATATTAACCAGAAAGTTGCAGCTATTGATGATAAAATGAAGATTTTTTCTAATACAATAGATGGGCTGTCTTCTGACTCACAAAAGATACTTGATATTTTACAGTTAATTACCGATGTATCGGATCAAACAAATTTGCTTGCCCTGAATGCGGCTATTGAAGCGGCCAGAGCTGGTGAGCATGGCAGAGGATTTGCTGTTGTTGCTGATGAAGTAAGAAAATTAGCTGAAAAAACCAAATCTGCCACAGATGATATATCCAAAAGTGTAAATCAGATTATAAGCAGAGTTGATGAGACCAAAAATGAAACAGGTGGGATAAGTAACTATTTTGAAGAGACCCGTAGAGTTGTTGAAACGACATCTGAGAATTTTGAACGAATGATTGAAGGTTTTAAAGATACAAATGAACAGCTTATGAAAATTGCATCTGCAATTGAAGAGATTTCTGTTACCAATGAGCAAATACACAGTAATGTGGAATCTATAAATGAATTAAGTACGGAAGTGGTAAACACAATGCAGGAATCGGAAAAGTCATCTGATGAACTCAGTGAGAAAACAGAGCAAATGCAAGAGCTTGTTTCAAGATTTAAAACGGGGGAAGGTAAGCTTGAAAATGTACTTTCCATTGTTTTTCAGTACAGAGATAAATGTCAAAGAAAAATATCAGAACTTCACCAAAAAGGTGTTAATGTTTTTGATAAAAGTTATAAACCTTTGCCCAATACCCACCCACAGAAATACAAAACCAGCTATGATTCGTACTTTGAAACCGATCTCCAGCATCTTTATGATGAAGCAATCAGTAAGATAGACGGAGCCAATTTTGTCCTGTGTGTAGATAACCAGGGGTATGCTCCCACCCATTGCAGCAAGTATGCCCATAAGCTTACTGGGAATGCGGAAAAAGATTTGGTGGCCAGCAGAGATAAGCGTATTTTCAACGACAAAACCGGTCTGAAAGCAGCTAAAAATACAGACAGGTTTTTACTGCAAACTTATGCCAGAGATACCGGCGAAATTTTATGTGATCTTTCCATGCCTGTATACGTTGACGGTAAACACTGGGGGGCTATACGGCTGGGTTTTGATCCCAAGATTCTCTTTTGATATTTGAATTAAAAGATTGGTCATTTATTATTGCTATGTTACTCCCTGAATTTCGGAGTTAATTTTGAACTGGTTTATTTTTCCTGCATTAATTTTACTGTTTTTGCTTGTTATTATTCTTGTTTTCAAACTAAAAAAAATAAATAATAAATATAGAAATCTTCAGCTGGAGAAAAGTGATTTTGAGGATTTCTTGCTGGATCTTATTCCTAAGCCGATATTTATTATTAATATTCATGGCATCTGCCTCAATGTAAACAAAGAATTTGAAAAGTTTTTTGATGTAGAAAAAAATTATCTGAAGAATAAATCAATAAATGTAGTTAATGATGAGAAGTTCGGGAAACTTTTTAAAATGTTTTCCAAAGAGCTTACAGCAATCAAAAAATACGGTCTGACGGCGTTAGTGGAAAATGAGTCCGAGATTACGTTCAGATCAAAAAATTTTAATTATATAAAACTGAAAATTTACAAGTCTTATCTGTTTAACAGAAAAAATCAGCTCAATGGAATTGTAGGGGTTGTGGAGGATATCACTGAATATGAAAAACAGGTAAACAAACTAATGAAGGTAGCCATTTACGATGATCTCACAGGTATTTACAACAGAGGATTTTTTAACAAAACAGTAAAAGACGAGATAGAACGAGTAAAAAGGTATGATGAAAAATTTTCCATGATTTTATTTGATATAGATTATTTTAAAAACGTTAATGATACATATGGGCATGATATGGGAGATTACGTTCTCAGGGAAATTTCAAAAACAGTGGATAAGTCCAGACGCAATACAGATAAATTTTTCAGAGTTGGTGGGGAAGAGTTTGCTTTGTTGCTTTTTAATACGGATTTGGAGAATGCTGCTATCGTTGCTGAAAAAATGCGTCAAAAAGTTGAAAATATGGCTTTGGAAAAAGTCGGCAGAGTCACTATAAGTGCTGGAGTTACACAGTGCAAAGGAGACGATAATTTTGAAACATTGTATAAAAGATCTGATGAAGCATTATACAAAGCCAAAAATAAAGGCAGAAACCGTGTTGAGACTTATTATTGACCACGAAAATTGGCTTTAAATATTTTTCTTTACATGTTTTTACCGCCTACACCCCCAGCTTCTCGTCAATTTCCGAAAGTGCTTTTATTACGAACTCTATATGTTCAGTTTTGTCTACGTTCAATTCCAGAATACCTTTTTGAATATCATCTCTGTTGACACCTTTTGCAAAAGATTTATCCTTTAGCTTTTTCTTTACGCTTTTTGTTTTTACATTCTCCATTTTTCTGTCAGGCCTTACGTAAGCACATGCCATAAGAAAACCGCATAATTCATCCACAGCAAAAAGTGTTTTGGCCATGAGAGATTCCCTTTTGACACCTGTATAATCGGCGTGACCTAAAACAGCATCAATAACATCCTGAGGATAGCCGTTATTTTTAAGTATTTCGGCACCTTTGAACGGATGCTGCTCTGCAGTAGGGTACTTCTCATAGTCAAAATCGTGCAGCAAACCGGTAATCCCCCATTTTTCCACATCCTCTCCGAATTTTGAAGCGTACGAGCGCATCGCCTGTTCCACAGCATATGCATGTTTTAACAGTGAATCTGATTTCGTATATTCTTTTAACAGTTTTTCAGCATCTTCTCTTGTTTTCATGCACTCCTCCTTTTTACCGCTATTATTATAAGACCAGCTATAATCATAACAAAGCTCGCCACATGCGGTGCTCTGAACATTCCCATCATCAGGTCATCAGCCCTGAAAAACGAAACAAAAAAGCGGATAATGCCGTAAAATATCAAATACAATCCGGAGATAAAGCCTTTACCGATATTGTCATCGTTTTTCCAGAAAAAAATGAGTATAGACGCTAAGATAACATTTAAAATCATTTCATAAAAGAACGTCGGGTGAACAGCCAATGTGCCGAATTCCTGATAAGCCGGCGGGTTATATTTTGCGGGAAAGCTGATTCCCCACGGTACATATTCTTTTAACTCATACATCTTTCCCTGAAAATTTATAACAATTTCCCTGTTTTTATCAATCATTGCTGCCAGTTTGTTCATCCCGTCAGAAGTGTTCGGCAGATTTAGCGTATTTAATGTTTTATGCCAAAATTCAGGGAAAATATTCTGCATTTTAAAAATAATGGAAGGAGGTGTTATGACGGGTACTCCGTGAGCCTCTCCGTTGGCAAAATTTCCAAATCTCCCTATTCCTTGCCCCAGCAACAGAAAGGGTAGTATTATATCGCCCAAAGTGAACAGTTTTATTCCATAGTGCCTTCCAGCCAAATATGCAGCAATAATTCCTCCTATAACCCCCCCGTGTATCGCCAGGCCGCCGTGCCATATGGCAATAATTTCCGAGGGGAACTGCGAATAATATTCCCATTTGAACAGGACGTAATAAATCCTTGCTCCTAAAATCCCTCCCAGGAAAGCAAAAATGACAATATTTTCCGTATTATTAGGATTTATTTGCATTTTTTTGCTTTTTTGACGTGCAAAGTATAGTGCAATCAAAACAGCGATTAGATACATCACGCTGTAAACCCTAATCTGAAAACCGCCGATTTCAAAAAGATATGGAAACATTTAACCTTCCTTTGCTCCTCTTCCGGAGGCTGTTATTATTGCAACAAAAATCAGTATCATTCCTGCCAGCTGAAATATTCCCAGCTTTTCTTCAAATATAAAATAAGCCAGAATGGAGGCTCCGATAGGTTCACCTAAAATAGATATGGCAACCATACTTGCCTTTAAATGCTTCAATGCCCAGTTGAACGAAGTATGCCCCAAAAGCTGAGGAACAACCGCAAGTAAAATCATAAAAATATAAGAAGATGAATTATAGCCTGTAAATGGAGTTTGCGTCAACAGGGAGGTAACAATCAGTGTCGCTGCGCTGAATCCGTATGCAATGGTGATATATGTAAGCAAATCCACATTTTCCCGTACCTTGCTTCCCAATATAAGATAACCGCTTGCAGCTATTGCACCAAGCAGTGCAAGCCCGTCGCCTATAAGGGCTGTTTTATCACTTAGTGCCAGATTGTGCAGACCTCCGTCCCCCACAGCGAGTATTGCACTGCCCAAAAAAGAGAGAACTATACCGGATATAAGAGCAGGGCTCTGTTTTTCTTTCAGAACAAACCATGAAAAAATACCAACGAAGATAGGGTTTGTGGTGACAAGCACCACGCTGCTTGCAACAGAGGTCATTTTTATCGAGGCGAACCAGCTGACAAAGTGGATTGAAAGAATTACTCCACTCAGCATAGAAAGTAAAAAGTCCCTTTTGTTCAATCTGCCGAATGTGTGCCCTCTTAATCTGTATATTACCGCCAGAATTATTGAGGCTATCGTTAAGCGGTATGTGGCAATCATCAGAGATGGTACTTCGGAGCAGAATCTGACAAATATGGCGGCAAAAGAAATGGAAACAATCCCCACAAGAAGTACAGAAAAGGTTTTCAGCATTTTTTCTTTCTCCACCTGAGTGATGTTCCTGTTTCGGCGATTATCATAGCAGAGAACATTAAAAATGCACCAATATATTGTTTAATTTTAAGTATTTCTCCGGCTATGAAATATCCAAAAAAGGGCGAAGAAACGGGTTCCATGGACAAAATTATAGCGACTTTTGTTGGAGTAGTAAATTTTTGCATGGATGTTTGTATAAAAAATGCAACAACCGTTGCAAAAACACCGGTCAGCATCAGGGAGAAAATGTTTTGAGTATTCGGAATAAAATTGAAATTTCCCGAATCCATCAGCAAAATCAGTATAAAAGATGCAAAAGCGATAAAAGTCATCTGAACCGTTGTGAGCTCAAAAGCACTGAATTTCCTGGAATAATAATCAGTCAGAATTACATGAACAGCCAGAAAAAAAGCATTAAGCAGTAAAATGATTTCTCCCTTATTAAAAGACAGACCGCTGCCTGAGGTTATATAAAACAGTCCTGTCAATGATACACACACACCCACCCATGACATGGGGTGAGGATATTTTTTTAAGAATACTGCTGATAGTATCGGAACGAAAACGATATTAAGACCTGTCAGGAATCCGGCAACAGATGCCGGGGCAAGCCCTATTCCAACTGTTTGAAATGTGAATGTAAGGAAAAGAGCACTTCCGAGAATGCAACCGCCTTTAATAACACTCCGTTTATATTTTCTTTTGAAGACAATGGAAAGTATTATAAGCAATACGGAAGCAATCAGAAATCTGTAAAAATTAAAGAGATACGGGCTCATATTTTCAAGGGATTCCTTGATTATGATAAAAGTACTCCCCCACAGGAGAGCCACAAAAAAAAGGGAAGTATCAGCAAAATACTCCCATGTTTTTCCTTTGAAACGATTTATCATTTACGATCTGCCCTTAAAAAAGCCAATATTAGCATTTTAAAAATCTTTTGCAATATATTTCGCCCTCTCCCTATTTTTAAAGAGCTATGGTTGTAACGGGACGTTATGAGTGAGATAGGGAGGTAGAGAAGTGGTGGAAAGAAATCTCTGACGTTATTTGATAATGAGACCTCTCCGCTTCGGTCGAGGTGACATAAGTCATTGTCAT
>DDHP01000067.1:42271-45878 GCA_002338145.1 Deferribacteraceae bacterium UBA1873
CGGAGTGGAGTGGAGAGATCTCTATCGCTGTTTGACAAAAGAACCCCTCTTTGTCTCTCCCTAATTTAGGGGGAGACAAAAGTTCCTTCCCCTACCTTAGGGGAAGGTTAGGATGGGGTAAGTATGTTGTTGTTTGACATTGAGATTCCTCGGTTCCACTTCGTTCCACTCGGAATGACATTTTTGCATAGCATTCGTATTACATATTTACCAGTCTAAACGACCGGTGCCATCCGCAGGCATTTTTTCGACCGTAAGAAATGATATAGCAAACAAATATGCAAGTGTGTTTACCTCAATGGCCTCTAACTACCCCGCCCTTAATCAAAGATTAAGTGGCAGGATAAACCTCCAACTACCTCCCTGGTTAGGATATTGCCAAATTAAATGCAATTTTTTACTAAAACTGAAAAAAATATAAAACCGCTTGACATTAAAACTATATAATTTTATAAAAATAAAAAATAAAATACTATTTTATTTAGGAGGCACATTATGTCGCTCATGGAGCAGTTTTGGGAAATGGCAAAGACGGCAAAAAAGACTATTGTTTTGCCGGAAGGAAACGATGAGAGAACAATTGATGCTGCACACACTATAGTGGAAAACGGCTTGGCTAAAGTTATTGTGTTGGGAGACGAAAAGGAAGTAACAGCTCTTTTTAAGCAGAAGGGTTACCCTGTAAATTGTGAAATAATGGATACGGGGAAAAGCCCCTATCTTGATGAATTTGCTGAGGAATATTACACGATAAGAAAATCTAAAGGAATCAGCAAAGATGAAGCACTTGAAACAATGAAAGACGTTTTATATTTCGGCAGTATGCTTATTAAAAAAGGTATTGCTGATGGCTGTGTTACAGGTGCCTGCCATACCACGGCGGATGTACTCCGTTCGGCAATAAGAATTATCGGCACAAAGGAAGGGATGAACACTGTATCAAGCTGTTTTATCATGGTCACAGATAAAAAAGAGTTTGGCAAAGATGGCGCTCTTGTCTTTGCTGATTGCGCAGTGAATCCGAACCCTGATTCTTCACAGCTGGCGGATATAGCACTTGCTACAGCAGAGAGTTGCAAATCTTTTCTGGAAGAAGAGCCGAAAGTGGCTATGCTCTCCTTTTCGACCAAAGGCAGCGCCAGTCATCCTGATATCGACAAGGTCAATGAGGCATTAAAGATTATAAAACAAAATTCGCCTGATCTGAAAGTTGATGGAGAGTTGCAGGCTGATGCCGCACTGGTTAAAAGTGTGGGAGAAAGGAAAGCAAAGGGGAGTGAGGTGGCAGGTAATGCCAATGTATTAATTTTTCCTGATCTTGATGCCGGTAATATAGGATACAAGCTGGTGGAAAGGATTGCCGGAGCTGAGGCGATTGGTCCCATTATACAAGGGCTTAACAAACCTGTTAATGACCTTTCCAGAGGTTGCAAATATATGGATATTGTAAATGTGGCGGCGATTACCGCTGTACAAGCATAGTTTCAGGAGGTTTATGGATGAAGATTTTAGCATTAAACTGTGGCAGTTCTTCGGTAAAATATCAGCTTTACGACTGGGAAGAACATAAGGTTATAGCAAAGGGTATTGTTGAAAGAGTTGGTGTCGGTGATTCTTTTATTGTGCATGAAGTACCCGGCAGAGATACTTACAGAGATGAATATGAGTGTCATGATCACAATACAGCTATCAATCTGATTGTTAATACACTCGACAGCGGTGAAACTGCTGTTATAGATAAAATTACCGATATATCGGCGGTTGGTCACAGAGTTGTGCACGGTGGGGAAAAGTTTGCGAAAAGTGTAATGCTTGATGATAATGTTATTAAAGCTATTGAGGATGTTCAGCACCTTGCACCGCTGCACAATCCTCCTAATCTTGCAGGGATTAAAGCGGCAAAAAACATTGTCCCCGATGTGCCTCATGTGGCTATCTTTGATACAGCTTTCCATCAGACAATGCCTAAGTATGCATATACTTATGCTGTGCCTTATGAATGGTATGAAAATTACGGTGTAAGACGTTACGGTTTTCACGGCACCAGCCATTTATACGTGTCCAAAAGAGCAGCAGCTTTGCTCGGTAAACCGGCCAGGGAGTGTAATATTATCACTATGCATATTGGAAACGGTGTCTCCCACACTGCTATTAAAAACGGAGTATCTGTGGATACTTCAATGGGGCTTACGCCTCTTGAAGGGGCTGTTATGGGTACGCGCAGCGGTGATCTTGATCCTGCAATACCGCTTTTTATGCAGCAGCAGCTTGACGTAGGGCCGAAAGAAATGGATACGATTTTGAATAAGAAATCTGGTATTTTGGGTATTACCGGAAAATATACCGACCGCAGGGATGTGCTCAAACACTGTGATATGAATGAAAAACGATGTCAGATTGCTGTGGATGTCGAATCGTACAGGCTGAAAAAATATATAGGTCAGTATTATGCAGTACTGGGAAGGGTTGATGCTATTGTTTTTACAGCAGGTGTCGGGGAGAATGCCGGTATAATCAGACAAAAAGCGTTGGAAAATTTAGAAAATCTTGGGATTGTAATTGACAAAGAAAAAAATCTTTCCACCTTTAGCAAGTCAGGTGAAACGGAGATTTCCACTCCTGAATCCAAGGTAAAGGTTTTTGTAATTCCTACCAATGAGGAGCTGGTTTTTGTGGAAGATGTTGTTGCTATTCTGAACGGCACTTACAAAGATCACACGGAATATCCGTATACATTTTTGGACTAACTTTGATGAGGGGTGCGTCCCCTCTGTATTTATATTCTTCCTTCCTCTACGCCGTGGCAGGCTATTTTTCTGCCGTCTTTTTCAATAAGAGCGGGAACTTCGGTTTTGCAGCGCTCGTTTGCGTGTCTGCATCTGCCGTGGAATACGCATCCGGAAGGCAGGTTTATGGGTGTTGGCACTTCTCCTTCCAGCGGAATATGCTTTGCTAATGGTTTGCCAAGTTTTGGAATTGCGCTGAAAAGTGCTTTGGTGTATGGGTGTTTTGGGTCAGAAAACAATGTTTTTGTATCTGCAAGTTCGCATATAGTCCCCAGATACATCACCATCACTTTATCGCTAATGTGCTCCACTACGGATAAATCGTGTGCGACAAAAAGATAAGTCAGTCCTTTTTTATTCTGGGCGTCTATCAGAAGATTGATTATTTGAGCCTGAATGGATACATCTAACGCTGAAATGGGCTCATCTGCCACAATAAACTCAGGATCGACAATTAAAGACCTTGCAATGCTGATTCTTTGCCTCTGCCCCCCGGAAAATTCGTGGGGCAGTCTTTTGAACCAGGCTGTGTCTCCACCCACCAACTCCAGCACTTCCGAGGCTTTATCATTTATTTCCGATGCAGATAGGTCAGGGAAGTGAAATTTCAGGGGTGCTGTTAAGATACTTTTAACATTTTTCCTGGGATTAAGAGATGCATAGGGATCCTGAAAGACCATCTGCATTTTTTTCCTGTAAACAAGCATCTGTTTTTCGCTTAAATTGTCAATTCTTTTGCCGGAGTAATGAATTTCTCCCCGGTTAATCTTATACAAACCTATAATGCTCCGGCCAAGAGTGGATTTACCACATCCGCTTTC
>DDHP01000068.1:0-6360 GCA_002338145.1 Deferribacteraceae bacterium UBA1873
GTAACCGGCTCCACCATTGCCACAATTGAGGCTACGGCCGGAGCGGTATGATTCAGCCCAATTATATAGAGAATGAATGATAATCCGGCTCCAAGCACTCCCAGTGTTACGAAAAGCGGCCAACTCGAAGTACTCAGTACTGCAAGAACCTGTTCGTTATCACCGGGCAAGATAAGTACGGCAGCAAGAAAAATAGAAAAATAGGGACAGGTAAATTATGCTTCTCGTATATGAGTGAAACTTCTTTTATTGCTACAGCTCATAAAAAATGGGAGGGTGTTAATATCTATTTGTTTGTAATCATGTAACTGAAGAGATATAATGTCTTAGGAACATAAAATAAGGAGGTTATTTATGAGAAAAACATTTTTTTTAATTACTTTTTTAATGGCAGTAGTTTTTGTGGTGTCATGCACAAAAACCGATATGCCGAAAACCGAACCGGCAAATGTCTGGAACTATTTACAGGATCAGAATTATACCGATTGGCAGTTGTTTCCCGGCACAACAGAATTATATCCCGGCCAATCTCCTCACGGCGCATTCTTGACATCCTATATTAACAAGAAAGCTGCAGAAAGTGTTAGTAATGATGAGTTTGCTTACGGCTCAATAATTGTGAAGGAAAATTATACTCCTTCAAAGAAACTGGCAGCCGTTACTGTTATGTACAAGGTAAAAGGATTCAACCCTGATGGGGGCGACTGGTACTGGGCAAAATACTCTCCAAAAGGTGATGCACAGGCTGTTGGTAAAGTAAAAGGATGTATACAGTGTCACTCGGCTGTAAAAGACAGCGACTGGGTATATCTGAAATCAGAAATGTAAGATAAGACCTTTGAATTACGCAAGCACGTCATGCTGTAACCTCTGTCAAAAGACAGATAAATTTGCCATAGGCAACCATTTATCTCAGCATCTCGTATTAGGTTATGAGACCCAGAAACAAGTTCAGGGTGAGAATTAAGGAGTGATTCGAAGGTCTTGAAATAGTATTAAAAGGGCGGGCAGGTATTCCGCCCTTTATTTTTCGTGGGTTAATCATGCCACATCTGCAATTTGAATTTAATTTTGCTGCAGACGCAGAAAACAAATAGATATTTTCCTTAAAAATCATGAATCATTTTTCTGAAATAATGGATACCGGTACAGATCACATAGGTGTCAATAGAAAAATGGGGACAGGAAATTATGCTTTCACCTACAGTATAAGCATCCGGAAATTGTTTTATGCTGAGATCATTTTCCATTCAACTATGGGTGGTATGAAAATAGCTGTTTGAACTTGAAATTTTTAATAATATCGGGCAAAAATAAAGAAGTAGAAATGTAGGTGGATTTTATGTCTTTTGAAAAATTTTCAGCAGAAATCGGAAAATTATTTTTAGATGAAAATGATATGAATCAAACACAGATCAGGATTAAGGATTACCTGAACAATAAATCCGACAAACTTAAAGATAATGAAACAGTGGACTCTTTTTTTGGAAAGCTTCAGGAAAAAGCCGCAGCAGACTTTAAGATTATTAAAAAGCATTATGATTTCAAAGTAAATAAAGATGAAAAAAGAAGACAAGTTCAGGAAATATTTTTCCCGGAAAATCTGCTGGATTATGAAAAAACTGCAAAAGATATCCGCAAAAAAAGAAGAGTGCGTATTACGCAAAAATCTGAAAGTCAGATAAAAAATCCGTATAAAGAAATTCTGATAACAGCCAATGCCCTTTTAACCATGCCTGAAGATGCTGATAATCTACCAGACGATTTTATGGAAAAAATTGATTTCAAGGAAAAACAGAAATACTGGTACGATCATCCTGTGCCCATAGATGCTCCGGACTCAGAGAATGAAATCATTTACGGTTTGAAGAAACTAAACGAATCTATTTCGGTGGAAACAGATGAAAAAGTCACCGTTGTTTTATCTGTAAGCTGCACCCATGATTCTCTGAATGCAATTGCAAAGGATTATCTGAGAGAAATACTTAAAAATTACAAATTAGACCGGATAAACGTATATGCATTTACAGAAGATGATGTGGACAAAATGCTGAGCCTAATTTTTTCCGGCGATAACGCAAGTTACAGTAATATAAAGGAAACCATCGGAGTTCAGGGTAAATACGGAAGGCATTACAGCTTTTTAAAGGCCGTTGCCGCCTTCTGGAAATATTATGTGGATTCAAGTATAAAAGGAGTATTCAAAATAGATCTGGATCAGGTGTTTGACCAAACAGCGCTGATTAAATTTACCGGCAAATATGCTTTTGAAAATTTCAAAGATGACTTTTGGGGTGCTTCCGGGACAGACAGTAACGGTGAAGAAGTCAGGCTTGGTATGATAGCCGGCTCACTGGTGAATGATTATGATATAGACAAGTCTCTGTTTACCCCTGATGTCAAAAAGCCTGAAATGCATGAGATGGCATACGATAAATTTATTTTCAACTCGCAGAAACCTCAGTACATATCGACAGTTGCTGAAATGGGAACAAGATACAAAAAAGGAGATAATCCTGTAATAAGATATCATGTCACAGGCGGTACCAATGGTATCCTGGTGGAGGATTTAATCAGCTATAAACCGTTTACTCCAGGTTTTATCGGAAGAGCTGAAGATCAGGCTTTTATCCTATCTGTTATAGATAAAAAAGTGGATGGAAAATACCTGCGATACTATCACAGTGACTCCCTGGTAATGAGGCACGATAAACACAGTCTGGTCAAAAGGACGATAGAAAAATCGGAAACATCGAAAATGGTTGGGGACTATGAACGAATTTTACTGTTCAGCTATTATGTGGATAAAATATTAAATAAGTATGATTATGTAAAAGAAGAGATGTTCCCTTTCACAGCCTGTTTCATAAGCAAAATTCCTTATATCATTATATATTTCAGAGCATTACTGAAAGCTTATTCTCTGGCAGAGGCAAATGAAACGGACGCAAAAAACTTTCTGCTGAATTTATCAGAAAGATTAAATGCTGTAATTGATTATATAGACAACAGTTCTTACTATAAACAGTATTTTAAGGAAAAACAGGCATGGGAAGAATTCTACAATCATTTTGATGAATATAAAATATTCCCGGGATCATTCATCTCAAGCTTATCAGTTACCGGTTAAAAATCTTATAAGCTTCAGGTTATAAGCAGATACGCAGAAATTATCAGCATATAAACATTCCAAGTCGAGAGATCTATATCGTTGTTTAACACAGATCTCTCGACTCCGCTCGAGGTGACAAAATTAATGTACCCCCTCTTTATCTCCCCCTAAAGCAGGGGGAGAGATCGGTTCCTTCCACTAAGTTAGGGGAAGGTTAGGATGGGGTAAGTGATCTTTGTTTGACACAGACCTCTCCGCTTCGGTCGAGGTGACAATTTTACAATAAGACAATATATTTGTCATCTCTCCCGCAAAAAAAATTAAATATGCAAGTGTACTTAAGTCTTACATTATCTAAAGTGGAAAAGCAGGTTTATTTTATCCAAACATTTCCTGTAAACCTTTAATGCCTGAATTATATACCATTGTTATTGCTTCCACAGTATTTTTTTCCATACCGGCTTCACTGACATCAAAATATGCATACCAATGCATAAATGTTTTATTTGTATCGGTTATCTTAAAGAGAGCAAAATCAGATACATAATTTTTAACAGGCATAGGTGACTCAACCAAGCAGTATGTGCAGCTGTAATTTATGTCGGAGAGTCCGAGGAGTTTTTCCCTTGATTCCCCGCCGTCTTTGAGAAAAAAATGTCTGATACACCCCAATCCTGTACCGTTTTCCAGTTCACTGCTTGATATGGCCGGATGCCACTTAGGCAGAGCATTAAAATCTCTGATTACATCCCATACCTTATCGATTTCTGCGTTTATAACGCCGCTTTGATAAACCCGTGGCATAAGTCCTCCTTGTTTTCCAAAAATTTATATAATACATATAGCACAAATAGCAGCCCACTAAAAAGTAATTTTCTTAAATTTTTCCATCTGCTCTTTTATGGCAACTTCAGTGGGTAATCTTTCCATGCTGCTTGCACCGTAAAACCCATGAACATTTTTACATCTTTTCAGCACATATTCAGCGTCTTCCGGCATTGCAATGGGCCCGCCGTGACAAAGTACAATAATGTCATCTCGTACCGACCTGGCAGCTTTCGACCACTCGTCTATTAAATCCACAGATTCATCAAGTGTCTTGGAAGTCCTGGCTCCTATTGAACCTTTTGTAGTAAGTCCCATATGGCACACAATGATATCCGCTCCTGCTTTTGTCATCTTACTGGCATCTTCAGCACTAAAAACATACGGGGTAGTGAGAAGACCTTCTTTACTTGCTTTTTCAATAGCTTCCACCTCCAAATCATAACCCATGCCTGTTTCTTCAAGATTTGCCCTGAATTGGCCATCTATTAAACCAACTGTAGGGAAATTTTGTACACCTGAAAAACCGAGTCTTTTTATTTTGTCAAAGAAATCATCCCATATTACAAAGGGGTCGGTGCCGTTAATACCTGCAAGTACAGGGGTTTCTTTTACAACGGGAATAACCTCTTTTGCCATCTCCAGCACTATTTCATTGGCATTGCCATAAGCCAGCAAACCGGCCAAAGAACCCCTGCCGGCCATTCGGTATCGGCCTGAATTGTAAATAACAATAAGGTCTATTCCGCCTGTTTCCTCCCATTTTGCGGAAATTCCTGTACCTGCTCCTCCGCCTATTATGGGAATGCGGTTTTCAATCATGTTGTTAAACTTATCTAATATTTTTTCTTTATCGAATTTGCTCATAATACCCTCCTTGATTCTTCTTTAGTTATTTATAATTTCGAGAAAATTTTTTACCAGCTCGTCGGCAAATTCTTTATCAATAATATGATATGGCAGCTTTAACAGACGCCTTGAATCTGTTTGATTAAAATTCTCTTCAATAGCATCAAAAAGTGCTTTATCCGCCTCCGGGTCATAAAACGGCATTCCCGGAGCATCAATCATGGACACACCTTTTTCAGGTATCAGAAAACGAACTTCACCTTCGCATCTATTCAGCTTTTCAGCAATCCATTCCCCCATTTGTTTATTTTCTTCCGGAGTTGTCCTCATAAGTGTAACCTGTGGGTTGTGTTCATACAGGTTTCTTGTTTTATACCTCTCCGGTACAGTTTCTTTGGCACCAAAATTCACCATATCCAAAGCCCCCACTGATCCAACATAAGGTTTTTTTGTCCTGATAACAGCTCCAAGTCTGTCTTCCCCTGCGCTCATTACACCCCCCATGTGTAAATCGCAGATTTCTGTAGTACTTATATCAATAATCCCGGATAACATTCCGGAATCAAGGAGCTTTTCCATGGACTGTCCGCCAGTACCGGTAGCATGGAATACAAGACAGTCGTAATCTTTCTCAAGCTGTTTCCTCACAGCATCCACACAAGGCGTTGTTACACCGAACATCGTCATCCCAATGGCAGGTTTCTCAGAATCAGCCTTATCTTTTTTAAACCTGACCATTCCAGCTACAGCATTTGCTGCGTTACTGAAAACCTTTTTGGATATCCTGTTCAGACCTGCAACATCCGTGACTGAATACATCATGCAGATATCGTTAGGACCTACATACGGCGCCACATTGCCTGAAGCTACGGTGGAAACCATCACTTTCGGAATCCCTATATCCAGTACTCTCATTCCTGCAGTGACTATTGACGTACCCCCGGAACCGCCCAGTCCAATAACGCCTGACACATCTTCTCTTTGTTTCAAAAACTCCTCTAGAGATTCTGCCATAAGACTGACAGCCTCCCCCCTGTCATCTACGCGGGAAAGAAAATCCTTGTCAAAAGGATGGCAGGCAGATACTTCCTTGTTGGTAATATCAACTTTATTGTTGTGTGTCTTAATACCAACATCAACAAGCAAAGCAGTTACTCCGCCGTTTTCAACAATATCTTTGACAAATTTCAACTCATCATATTTAGTGTCACAGGTACCGATAACATAAATATTATTCATAATGCCCCCTTGTAAACATTCTTTGAAAATTTATAAGTTAGTTTACTTTTCTAATTATAATGTAAACAGCTTAAAAATTTAAGACTATGTTATAAATTAATTTTAAAAAAAAGCGTTAGTCTATTTAAAAATGGAAAGAGACCGCTTCCTTTCCTATAAATAAAAGAAAAGGTGATGTGGTCAAAATCTCTACCGTGAGTAAACGATATAGCATAAAGTAAAAGAGATGACAGAAAATTGTCACCTCGAGCGGAGTCGAGAGGTCTGTTCCAAACAATGACATAAATCTCTCCGCTCCACCGAGCACATAAATACTTATGTGCTCGATTTCGGTC
>DDHP01000068.1:6612-12535 GCA_002338145.1 Deferribacteraceae bacterium UBA1873
GATGACATTGTTTCTGCTTAGCATTACTGGCAGGGTTAAATTAAAAAAACTCCTATTATTATAAAAACGAATACCTCAAATACATTTTTTTATATATAAAAAAAATAAAATACAAAGATTATAAAAATCAAAAAAGTTTTTGCATAAAAAAAATAAAAAATTTAATTATTTTTGATAAATATTTTTAATTATAAGCTTATGCTATATTAAATTAAGTTTTTTGCGTGTCAAAAATATTTAGCATTACAAGCATATGATTATTATTAATCAAACTCAAAGCCTTGACTTTATAGAGATATTTCAATATATATATAAACATACGTTCATAAGGAGTTTTAAATGCCTCGCCCACTTAAAGAAAGAATGGTTATGCACCGACCCCGAATCAAAGAGTTCGGGCCATACTCCGGCAACAAAACAAATGAATATGAAGCTGTAGAAAATAATGATAATGTGACAATTTTGTCTCTGGATGAGCTGGAGGCAATGAGACTTGCTGATCTGGAATGTTTATCCCAGGAAGAAGCAGCCTTTCTGATGAATGTATCAAGACAAACTTTTGGCAGAATAGTTGAAATAGCCAGGAAAAAGGTAACAGATGCCCTAATAAATGAGAAAACAGTCAAAATAAAATGCGAAGAATATATAAAATTTTATAAAAGACGTTTAAAATGCATCAAATGTGCCCATGAATGGGAAGATTCTGATGGTGCAAAAACAACTTACTATTGCCCCAATTGCTATTCCAATGAAATCATAAAAATGAAAAGATGCGGGAAAGAATGTAAATGCTCTTTAAAACTAACCAGTGATATGCCCTGAATACCTGTCTATTGCATCAATTATTAGCATATGCTTTTAGGTATAAAACTATAAAATTACCTTTGATCTATCTTGTTTTTGGCATACGCCATAAATATCTATTGATAAAACAAAAAAAATATTGACAGCCCTTTCCTTTAATTATATTTATCTATATTCAAACATATAGATAATTTGAAATACCAAAACAAGGGGGCAAAAAATGTTTTTATTGAAAACCAAGCTCAACAGGAGGAAGTTCCTTGCCTACAGCGGAGGTACCCTTGCAGCCGGAGCAATGGCTACAAAGTTCTCAACAATTAAAGCAATTGCATCGGAACACGGCAAACAAAGTAAAGAGCCAGGAACAAAAACTGTTCCCAGCGCATGCGCAATATGCGTTAACAAATGCTCTTTATTCGCCGATGTCAAAGATGGGGTGATACACAAACTTAACCCTAACCATAATTTTTTCAAATCCAGATCTATGCTGTGCGCCCGCGGAAATGTGGGGGCCAAAGTACCTTATGCTCCGGACAGACTGAAAAAGCCTTTAATACGAACCGGAAAACGCGGCGAAGGCAAATGGAAAGAAGTAAGCTGGGATGAGGCTTACGATTATATTGTTGAAAATGTAATTAAACTTATAGACAAATATGACAACAGATCTTCCATCGCATTCGCTTCCACGGAAGGTTTGCAGGAAGAATTTTTCAGACATCTGACATCCGTGGTCGGATCAACCAACAGTGTACGTCATCCTACATTGTGTCTCGCTTCCAATATCCAGGGATACTCTTCTGTTTACGGCACATTGCCAGATGCTGATATCGCCAACGCAAAATTCGTAGTTATGGCTGGCTCCAACAGAGCGGAAGCTTTTATTACACCGGACACAATCGATCTGGCCAAAAATCGCAAAGAACAGACTTTTGTTTACCTTGATCCGCGTGCAACAAAATCTGCAGCTCTTGCAGACAAATGGTTTCCGATAAAACCCGGAACGGATATGGCTGTTGTCCTTGCTATGATAAATGTCATTATTTCTGAAGGGTTATACGACAAGGAATTTGTAGATAAGTACACGCATGGTTTCGATCAACTGAGGGAACACGTTAAGAAAAACACACCCGAATGGGCTGAAAAAGAAAGCGAAATCCCAGCAGATGAAATAAGATGGATGGCAAGAAAGTTTGCAGAAAATGCCCCGGCTTCTGTCTGGTATCCGGGCAGAAGAAGCTCATTTACTGCCAACGATGTATATTACAGAAGATCATGCGCCATTCTTAACGCAATAGTAGGTGCCTGGGACAGAAAGGGAGGTCTTATTCCCAAGTCCGGTATAAGTCTGAAATCTCACGAATTTATTTTCCCTCTTTATGACAGAGTTAAAAACAGAATAGACGGTGGCAAGGTAAATTTCGCCGCTGATGTTCTCCCTGAATATATAAAATCCAACAAAGGAATGCCCAAAGATGAAGTGGCTTTTCTCTCTGAAGCCGACGGAAGCTGGGTATTGTTCAGAGATGCTATATTGAAACAAAAACCGTACCCCGTAAAAGGGATGTTTATTTATAAGCAAAACCCGGTGGAATCTGTACCTAACAGAGCCAAAACGCTGGAAATGCTGAAGTCGATGGAATTTATATGCACAATCGATATCCAGATGTCCGATACGGCATGGTATTCAGATGTAGTTCTTCCGGAATCCACATATCTTGAAAGGTGGGATCCTGCTCACAGTTTGAGCGGTGTAGCGCCGGTAGTTATTTTCAGACAACCTGTTATCGAGCCTCTCTTTGATACAAAATCCATGAAAGATATTACCGTTGATCTTACTGAAAAATTCCTGCAGAAAGATGCGTTCTGGGTTGATGCCTGGGAAGAAGATAAAGCTTACATGGAAGATTATGTAAAAACGTTCAAAGGTGTACCCATGTCTCACATTATAGAGCATCAGCTTTCAGATTATCCCGGTGCTTACAAGATGCTGAAGGAAAAAGGATGTTTCTATAAGACAGATAAAATTCCATACGGCAAAACCCTTAAAGAAGGCGCCAGACTTAAAACAAAAACAGGTAAAATTGAGCTTGCCAGCGTAAGATACCCGGAAGCCGGACTTTATGCTCTCCCGGTTTATCAGAAACCATCTCAGCCTCCGGAAGGTAAATACAGATTTGTAGTGGGAAGACACGCACAGTTCACTCAGGCAAATACACAGAATGTGCCTTATCTGCTTGAAGCATACGGACACTATGAGAACATGCTGTGGATACATCCAAAATCCGCACTCAAGCAAGGGTTAAATGACGGAGACTATGCAATAGTTAAAAGCTCTGCCGGAGAACAAAAGGTAAAAGTTCACGTCACTGAATATACAAGACCGGATACGGTTTTTTATCTTCACGGTTTCGGACGGTTATCCAAATGGCTTACCAACGTATATAAAGTTGGCGCTTCGGATGCCGAAATACTGGAAGATTATGCTGAGACAATATCCGGAAACGCTTTGTTGCACGAAACATTTGTAGAAATAAAAAAAGCTTAGTAGGTAAGAGGTGAAAATATGAGTGAAAACAGCAGAGCTTTAAAGCTTGCGGAAGATAATCAAAAGCTTGCAAATAAAAGGAAAAAAGCAAAGGAAAAATGGGGAATAGTTCTCGATACCTCAAAATGTATAGACTGCAAAGCATGCACGGTGGCATGCAAAATGGAAAATTATGTACCGGTAGGCTTCTACAATTACAGAATCTGGGTGGCGGAAGATACGCATTATGCCAAATATCCTGTAATAAGCAGAAGTTTTCAGCCTTCCCAATGCCAGCAGTGTGAAAATCCGCCCTGTGTTCATGTCTGTCCGACACATGCCTCCTACAAAACGGCGGATGGTGTAGTTATGGTGGATTCTAAAAAATGTATTCTCTGTAAATACTGCATGACCGCCTGCCCTTATGATGCCAGATATGAAAGTCACACTACTGAAGCTATTGACAAATGTACTTTTTGCTATCAGCGGAGAGAAGAAGGAAAAGATCCGGCATGTGTGGAAACCTGTCCTCCTAAAGTAAGGGTGTTCGGCGATCTGAACGATCCCAACAGTGAAGTTTCCAGACTTTTGGCATATAATGAATACACGGTTTTGAAGCCTGAAAAGGGAACAAAACCGAAACTCAAATATATAAAATAGGAGGCAAAAATGAGTACGAATACTACTACAATGGACTTTTTTGCTAAAAACGATAAAATATCCAATATATGGTTAATATTAACTTTACTGATTTCCCTGTTTGGTGTTTACGGCGTTTTTAATGTCTTGATCAACGGCCATGATGTTTACGGCGTTACCAGAACAGTACCCTGGGGAATACTTATATCTACTTATGTGTTTTTTGTCGTTTCCAGCACAGGCTTATGCTTAATTTCATCAATGGGACACGTTTTCGGAATCGAAAAATATGAAGTTATCGGCAAAAGAGCTGTAATTCTGGCCATATTAACACTTTTATGCGGATTCGGCGTGATTGCTATGGAATTAGGTCATCCTTTCAGGATGGCAATATACAATATTATTTCACCCAATTTTGAATCAGCCATCTGGTGGATGGGTACTTTGTACGGGGTATATTTAGTATTCATCATTATTGAATTTTACTTTCTGATGAAGCACAATCATAAGGGTGCGTTTTACGCAGGTCTCGGAGGTTTTATCGCAGGTATCTCGGCTCACTCCAACCTCGGAGCGGTTTTTGGCCTTTTGGAAGCAAGGCCTTTCTGGCACGGCCCGTATCTACCCATATATTTCATACTTTCTGCACTTATATCCGGTACTGCTCTTATCATCATTATCTTTAATATTTCATATGGCAGACCGTCTAATTTACCAGAAAAGGCGAAAAATGCACTTACAGGACTCTCTAAGTTATTCGGACTGTTTCTGGGGATTATTATTTTCTTCGACATCTGGAAAATTATCACCTCTGTATACGGTGCTCCTCCTGAAAAATATGAGTCTGTAATGGCGCTTCTTACCGGTCAACTATCATTTAATTTCTGGTTTTTTGAAGTGATGCTCGGGATGCTTATACCCTTTTTTATCATTCTTTTTACAAAGGGAAGAAACTTAACTGCAAGTCTTATAGCAGCTATATCAGCAGTAATAGGGATTTTTTATATGAGATACGACCTTGTTATAGCCGGGCAGCTTTTTCCTATGAGAGAGCCGGCCCCCGGAGCTCATGTACAGTCTGCTCTGCAGAACGGAATGGTAACATACTCACCTTCATTTTCAGAAATTTCAATCGTAATCGGGGCTCTTGGTTTCTGTGTTTTTCTCTATCTTTTAGCTGAAAAATATCTGAACCTTTCAGAATAAAAAAAAGCGGCCGAAGGGCCGCTTTTTTTATGTCTGTTTTTTATAAAAGTTTATTAAGCTCGTTTAACGCCGTTTCATAATCCGGCTCATCCGTAACTTCCGGAACTACTTCCGTATATCTTACAACATCTTTATCATCAACAATAAAAACAGAGCGTGCAAGCAGTCTCAGCTCTTTTATAAGCACCCCGTAATTTTCTCCGAAAGAAACATCCTTATAATCGGACAACGTCTCTACTTTGTCTATTCCGGCGGCATTACAAAACCGCTTAATAGCAAAAGGAAGGTCAACACTGAGGTTCAAGACAGCAACATTGTCACCCAGTTTGGCGGCTTCTTCATTAAATCTTCTGGCCTGCATATCACAAACCGGTGTATCTAATGAAGGAGTGACACTTATAAGTTTCACTTTCCCGGCGTAATCTTTAAGAGACTTTGGTTGTAAATTTTGATCCACAACATTAAAATCAGGGGCTTTATCACCCACTTTTACGTTATTTCCTGTTAGTGTCACCGGTTTTTTGTTCATTGTTATATTAGGCATATTTTACCTCCTTTTAATTTATGATAATTTAAACGAAAAATAGTGCATTTTCAAACAAAAATTTTTTCAATTCCAGTGTAGTAGAGAAAGTGAGACCTTTGCACAACTCTATTTAGTCATGCTGAATTTATTTCAGCATCTAATTATATCAGTAAGTTATGAGACCCTGAAACAAGTTTAGGGTGACAGTTATGGGGTTATGCAAA
>DDHP01000049.1:0-8051 GCA_002338145.1 Deferribacteraceae bacterium UBA1873
TTAATATACGATGACACATTGGGTAGTTGTCACCCCAGTACTGTCAATTACTGTTCTTTTACATATTTTTAACTTTTTTTTCTCAAATATATAACAAATGAAAACTATCTTTATTAAAACATATTTCGCAAAGGCTTATTTATAATGAATATTTCTGGAAGAAGTTTTCTCCTATCTGAGCTTAACAAAAACTGGAAAGAGACTTTAGACATACTTACCCATGCATTTCAACCTATTGTTAGCATCCACTCCGGTGCCACACTGGGATTCGAAGCACTTTTACGTAATACCGAAATTGCAGGTTTTCCATCGATAGGTGAAGTCTTTGATCAGGCTGCCAGAGAAAAATGTCTTTTTACTTTAGATTTGGAATTAAGAAAAAAGGCAATAAATAAATTTAGGCAAATTAAACATAGTGAAAAATTAAAGCTGTTTTACAATATCGATAACAGAATTATTGAAATGCCGGATTTTGAAATTGGAATTACAAGAAGATTTATAAATAAACATAATCTTAATGAAAATAATTTTACTTTTGAAATTTCTGAAAAATACGATTTTTTCAACCAAAATAAAATAAGAAATATTCTGGAACTGTACCAACAACAGGGTTACAGCGTAGCATTGGATGATTTCGGCAGCGGTTATTCCGGTTTGAAATATTTCTATAATTTTGCACCGGATTACATTAAAATCGATCGCTTTTTCATTAACAACATGCCCCAGATAGATAAAAAGAAAATTATTGTTACTGGTATAATAAACATTGCAAAGAAACTTGGTATAAAAATTATTGCTGAAGGTATCGAAACAAAAGAAGAATACTTACTATGCAGAGATCTTGGGTGTGATTACGTCCAGGGCTACCTGATACAAAAACCAAGAATAGATGTTAATAGTCTACTTCCGGAATATGACAATGTAAAAACCTTGAACATGAAAGAAAAACGCAGAGATGGCACCGACAAAGCAATTATACTGAAAAATCTGAAATTTTCACAACCTGTAAATTATCAGACAAGTTTCATTGAACTTTTTGATAAAATTAAAAAAATAAACGAACTCGATACCATTCCTGTTGTAAATAAACATTATGAACCCCAGGGAGTAATCCTTGAAGAAGATTTACGTAAATATGTTTATTCCATGTACGGAAAAGATCTGCTTTTAAATAAATCGTTCGGAAAATCAATTTCTGACTTTATTAAAAAATACCCTATAATGGATATAAACGATAAACTTGAAAACTATTTGGAGATATTTTCAAATGCATCCGAGAATGTAAATTTTATCATCATTACTGAAGACGGCAAATACAAGGGGCTGTTAAATACCAGAGCCTTGCTTCAGGCAATAAATGAAAAAAATCTTGATTTTGCAAGAAATATGAATCCTTTGACAAAACTTGCAGGTAATACAATCATTAATGACTTTATAAATGAATCCTATAATAATGAAAAAATTACTTTTTTAATCTACTTTGATTTTGACAATTTTAAACCCTTCAATGACAAATACGGTTTTCGCAGAGGCGACAGAGTAATTATGATATTCGCTGATATTTTGAGATCGGTATTTGATAACAATAGCTCGCTTATAGGACATATAGGTGGTGATGACTTTTTTGTTGGAGTTAGAGGTGAGACATATGATAAAATACATGATTGTGTATTAGAATGTACAGAAAGATTTCATACAACTGTAAAAGATTTATACAATGACCAAGACAAGCGCTCCGGATACATAATTGCTGAAGATAGATTTGGGGAAATCAGAAAATTTGGTCTTTTAACTGTCAGTGCCTTTATTGTGGAGATTCCAAAAAATTGCGCAGTCAATATGTCAGTGGTTGAGGATATTACTGCTATTCTCAAACATAACGCAAAATCATCGAAAACAATAGCAGCCACAACACTTGTATGTAACCAAATGCACAAACATTAAAAAATAGAGGTGGTATATGCCCAAATCAAAGAAGAAAAATTTTGTTCTTGATACAAGCGTAATTCTTCACTCCCCCTATTGTTTAGACTCATTTGAAGATAACAATATTTACCTGCCGGCGGTAGTATTAGAAGAGCTGGACAAACTAAAAACAGGTTTTGATTCAAGGAGCTACAATGCAAGGGAATTTATTCGGCAGCTTGAAAATTACAGGGCAACAGGAGATTTGTTGGAAGGAGTTAAACTCAAAAGTGGAGGCAAACTTTTCGTCAGATTCCATATAGATGAGAAAAGTGCACCTGCAGAATTAGGAAAAAATATTAATGATAATTTTATCCTTAAAACAGCATTAAACCTAAAAAGCAAATCTTCCAGAACAACTGTTTTAGTATCAAAAGATGTAAACCTTAGAATTAAGGCCGAAGTTATAGGACTAAAAGCTGAGGATTATTATCACGAAAAAACATTTCAATGTTTAAGCAGTAACGATATATTATACGTTTCTTCAGATGAAGATATTGATAAAATATATGAAAAAAATTTTATTGATATAAATGAAATTGAAATTCAGGTTGATAAAAATTCAGAGGCTTTACCAGATTATACAATAGTAGCGTCCCTTATGAATAGTAAAAAAACGGCTCTGTGCCGTGTCATTAATGACGAATCATCGATAAAACTGGAACTCCTTAAAAACCAGCCGGCAAATTTCTATATTTCACCTCTTAATTATAAACAAAAATTTCTTTATGATGCGCTTATGCGGGATGATATCAAACTTGTTTTTGCAATCGGTTTTGCCGGGACAGGAAAGACACTGTTATCAATTGCTTCCGGGTTATCACAAGTATTAATCCAGAAATACAAAAAAATGGTGATAACCCGGTCTCATGTTCCTATGGGCAGAGACCTGGGATATCTGCCAGGTAATCTTAATGAAAAGCTGGAGCCATGGCTTAAACCCATTTATGACAATATGGAGCTTATTCTTGACAATATAAGCGAGGACAAGCAACCTGTGAGTAAGGATAATGCACTGCTGAAAAAGCATATGAATGAATTAACACTGGATTACTTAAAAAGTACAAAATTTATAGAGGTGGAAGCAATAAATTTTATTAGAGGCAGAACTTTTCACGATTCGTTTCTGATAATTGATGAAGCGCAAAATCTTACACCCCATGAAGTGAAAACAATAATTACCAGAGCAGGGCAAAACACTAAAATAGTTTTGACAGGAGATCCTTCCCAAATAGACAACCCTTACCTGGACGAAAAAGACAACGGTTTGGTTTACAGTTCTGAAAGGTTTAAAAAGAACAAATCGAAGATTGCTGTCACTGTCATACTTGATAGATGTGAAAGAAGCGAAATAGCCCAAGAAGCATCGGATTTTTTAGTCTGAATTTGCCTATTGTGGTATAAAGCAGATTAATCAAATGTATTGTTGCTCTAAGATACTGCCATAACCTATAATCTTTGGTGTACTGGAATATTGGTTGAGTGGTGTATTAGTTGAGTAGTTGTGTGGGGATTATAACCTATACTTTTCCCTTACCCCTTGCCTCTCGACCCTTTGAACTGTTTTTTCAACCCTTTCAACCGCCTCAACCTTTACCTCTACCTTCTCAGGCCTCGGCCCTTGCCCCTAATTAGCATGGACTTGGGAAAAATGGGGTGACGCCAGTCTAAAATAAACTGGACAGCCCCAATATTTTTTCAAAATCCCATATTTTCATAAAAAAAGCGTTAAACTGCCCTGTTTTCAGCTGTTCCATCTCCCTTTTCCAGAAAAAAAGCTCTGAGACAGGATAAAGGTAACCGAAATCGTAAGATGTAAAACTGTCGAATCTGTCCGATATATATTTATCATATCTGTAATATTTCTTTTGCTCTCTTACCAGTTTAATGGCAATCTGATAAACAGAAGAAGCTTTCAGTATTTTAGCATTATATTTTTTAATATCCCCTAAGGATTTATATGCGGAAGCTGTAAGCAGCAAGTATTTAAATTTAGCTCTTAAGGCTGTAACTTTAAGGGCGTTGTTAAGCTCGTCAGCTAAATCCACTAAATCACCACCGTCCATTTTCTTAATCTCCGCATCAATTAATCTGGTAATTTTTAATGTGTTATCGGAAAACTCCTTTAATTCTATCAATTTTTTATCATTAATAACTCTAAGTACCTCACTATTTTTCATACCAATTATTTTTTTCATTGTAAATTCAGGTCTTGGTTGAAAACCTCTGTCAAAAGGTGGTGGGAGTTCAGCAAAAGGTGCTGCTACAGGCAAATATTCCAGAAGTTTCTTATCAACTAAAAAATCCACTTGTATATCAAAAGCTCTTTTAAATAGACAGGAAAGACGTGTATCTCCCAATAAAAAATCAAATATATCACCGGGATTTTTTTCAGATTTAGCTAACTTTACTTCATCTGTCCATGACCATTTTGCTATAGCCCAGTCAATTAACCAATAGCCCCATTCCCAGCCGGAAGAAAACGTCAGATGTCCGTCTGTATTTTTATCTTTCAAAAGCATTATATCCTTCCATCTGGACGTCAAATACGGTAAAAACAAATTAGGCACTGAATTATCGAATGTAACCCAGTAGGAAGATTCCGGCCAATACCACACATTTCTTTCCCTGTTATAATGCATAAGTTTGTCATACATAAAACGGAAGTTTTCATTTTCATATGCAGGGGCGTAATCGTCTTTGAGTGCATAACACATTACTGTATGTATCAGTATCCCGGTGTCATCACTCATTACGTTATTATTGCCGTCATGCAATATTCGTTTTTCATCTTTTATGACATGTGTTGAAAGAAATACCTCTGCTGAATAATCCTTCTCAATTGTTTTTATCAGATATCGTATTTCTTCCGAATGTGTAACCCGTAAATCCGGTAAAAACTCCCCCAAGGTTATATCAATGGAAACAAAATCCCAATCAGCTTTGAATAACATTGAAAGTCTCTCGTCTATTTGGCTTTTATGGTTATTTTTAAACAGCGTAACAAACTGAAAAGCATTTTGCTGTATCATGCTGAATGACGTCATTATCCCTATTTTCAACCCATAACTGTGCGCTTTTTCTACAATTTCAGGGGCATAATATGACCACTCTTTTACATCCACACTCCGTAAAAGAAAAAATTGGAAAACGTTTTGTCCGTTTCTTACGAGCCACTTGAGATAGTTATCTATCTTATCTAAAGATTCTTCTTTCCATGGTGTATGCAGATATTCTGTAAGTTCAGTCGGGTGCAGAGTATGAAGATGAAAGCCACGATTTTTGAAGTTAGGCTGCTTCTGGTAACTCATGCTATTTAATAAAACCCTGTCAGGAGTCACAGTTTGCTCAGGATGCACAAACCGAAAGCCCGCGGCATCCTGAAGAAAAGAATACAAACCATAAACAATATTCTGATGGCTGCTGCCGCTAATTTTAATCTTCCAGCTATGATCTGTTTCCAGAATTGATACTTTAAAGCCATCTTTTATTTTCTTGTTAACTTCCAAAAGAAAAATAAGTGGATACACGGACGTTGTTTTGTCCAAAAGAGCAGCTGAGTCTGAAATAGCATTTGTTAAGCTTAAATTGGCAGTCAGATTGTCACTTAAATGAAAAGACGTTTCAGCTCCAAAAGAAAATTTAGTCAAAACCAAAAAAAATAAGATGACCAATATTTTTCTCATAAGAAATCTTTATATACGTTTAAGGTGAAAATTATAAGTAATTTGTTGTTATTTACAATTATTTTACATTTATACACTTTCCACCAATAACCAATATACCACTCAACTACTCAACCAATACACCAATAACCAACATATATTATCTTTTTACAATTATTTTTGATTTTCATCACAACATTATAACAACTTTGGTTAATATAAACAAAAACCGGAGGCATTATGAGTAATAAATTAATAAAAGCCGATTTGCACCTTCATTCGATGTATTCAAGCCGCCCTTCGGAGTGGTTTTTGAAAAAGCTCGGGGCTTCAGAATCTTATTCAAAACCGGAAGATCTTTACAAACTAACACAGCAAAGAGGCATGAATTTTGTAACCATTACTGACCACAACGAAATAAAGGGTTCACTGGAGCTAAAAGAAAAATACCCTGAAAATGTTATCACCGGTGTGGAATCTACAGTATATTTTCCCGAAGATGGGTGCAAAATTCACATTCTGACTTACGGCCTTGATTATGAGCAATTTAAAATTATCCAGGAAGTACGTACAAACATATACACTTTCAGGGATTTTATAAAAGAGGAAAATCTTGCCTACTCAGTGGCTCATGCAACGTATTCAGTAAACGGTAAACTAACAAAAGAGCATCTGGAAAAGCTGATACTTCTTTTTGATGTTTTTGAGGTAAGAAACGGCAGCAGAAGCGAACTACATAACAACTCCTGGATGTCAATTCTCGGCGGACTGAATGAAGATTACATTAATAAATTATATACAAAGCACAAAATTGAACCGATAAGCGATGATCCCTGGTTAAAAGGGTTCACCGGAGGTTCGGATGATCATGCCGGACTTTTTGCAGGCAAAACCTATACCATATCAAAGGAAACAAATATCGATGATTTTTTAGAAAGCATCAAAAATAAAAAAACAATGGCTTCAGGCAGAACCAATAACTTCCAGGGTCTTGTGTTTGCCATTTATAAAATAGCCTGTGATTTCGCCAGACAAAAAAACAAAACTTTTAAGAAATCCACTATCCAGGAAATCACCACCCTGATTTTTGAGAAAAGTAAACTCAGTTTTAGAGATAAAATAAAGCTTAGTAAAATGAAATCTAAAAAGAAAAGTGCTGTTTATAAAGCAATTGCCGAACTTGTGGAAAGTGTTCAAAGTACGGATACTGACAATATAGATAAAAGGCTGGATTTGATTTATGAAAAAATCACTGACAGTACAGATCAGATTTTTAAAATCCTGCTGAAGTCATTTGATAAAGGTGTCACAAACCTGGATATTGTGAAAATGGGGAAATCTGCTTCTTCAGTTATACCCGGAATTTTCATAACAATGCCTTTTTACACTTCTTTTAAACACATGTATGCCGGTAAAGAGATGATAGAAAATCTCAAGGAAGATGTTTTAGATAACAAATCTTTAAAAAAGAACAATATATTATGGTTTACCGATACTATAAATGATCTTAACGGAGTTTCCATAACACTTCAAACGATTGCAAAAAAAGCTTTTGAAATAGATTCAAATTTGATGTTTGTTGCCACACTTAAAGATAAAGAAATTCCTGAAAATCTGCCGGAACGTATTAAAATAATACCGTCTGTGCATAATCTGAAAATGCCATACTACAGCCATCTTGAGATAAAAATCCCATCAATGCTGAGACTATTGAAATTTGCTTATGAATATAATCCCGATGAGATTTACATTTCAACTCCCGGCCCCATGGGACTTGCAGGACTTTTGATTGCAAACCTTCTGGATATAAAATGCACAGGAATTTATCATACCGACTTTGCCAGTGAGGTGCATGAGATCGCTGGAGATAAGAATATTACTGATATTGTGGATGCTTATACAGACTGGTTCTTTTCAAAAATGAATAAAACACTTGTGCCCACATATGAATATATGCAAAAACTTGAAAATAAGGGCTTCAGCAAGATAAACATAGACTATTTTAGAAGAGGGATTGAAACAGATATTTTCAAACCTCATTTTAACGCTAAAGAAGAAACATTTTTTAGGTTACTATATGTTGGCAGGATATCCAAAGATAAAAACATAGATTTTCTCATTGAGTTTTTTGAAAAACTTCAAAAAAGAATAAAGGATGTTAAGCTTGAAATAGTTGGTGATGGCCCTTATTTCAAAAGTTTATACAAAAAAGTAAAACGGAATAAAGATATTATTCTTAAAGGTAAAATAGATTATAAAGATTTGCCTGAAATCTATAATTCAGCAGACCTTTTGGTATTCCCCAGCGTTACTGATACATTCGGAATGGTTGTTTTGGAAGCTCAGGCATGTGGAGTTCCTGCAATAGTATCGAATATTGGAGGCCCCCAGGAAATAGTAAAAGATGGAGAAACCGGTTTT
>DDHP01000049.1:8404-11182 GCA_002338145.1 Deferribacteraceae bacterium UBA1873
AAATTACGATCTGAACAAAATTCTTAAAGAGCTTTTGGACAGGAAAGTAAGCACACAAGAAAAAGAGGGGCGAATCAGAGAATCGGGCAGTACTAAAAGTATTTTGAGTGCTTAAAGTTTCATCCTTCCTGAATGAATATTTTCTGTTTCCAACAGTTTGAACAGTCCTGCATCGGCATAAAAGATTTGGTATATTCGGATGGGAAAAAGAGGGTTGCTTTTTAAGTTTTAAATTCACAAACGGAACTGTGCAAATCTTCCATAAGAAGATTAATTTCTTCATAAGTTTCTGACATTTCCTTCATTTTTTCTCTGTTTTTGTACAGAATACTGTTAGACTCTGAAATTTTTTCCTCAATATTGCCTATAATATTTTCCCGAACTTTCAACGTTTCCGTTGTAGATGAGTAGATTTCCTTTAAATTTTCAAAATTATCGTGGATTTTAACAATTATTTGCTCAACAGCGTCGGAATAATTTTTACCGTAATCTATCGAGCCGGAAGTTTCCCTGGCTATTTGTTCGACAGTGTTCAGTTCATTGCCAAAAACGTTAATGATTTTACCAATGTCTTCAGTTGATTTCTTTGTTTTGTCCGCCAGTTTTTTTACTTCGGTGGCAACCACAGCAAAACCTCTCCCAAACTCCCCAGCTCTCGCGGCTTCTATAGATGCATTTAGCGACAGCAGGTTAATCTGGTCAGTAATATCATTAATCATATTTAGTATCTCATAGATACTGTTTGAAGAGTCTTTCAGCCCATTGATGGATACGGATAGCTTTTCCATGGAATTGACAATATTTGAGAAATTGTTGTTAAGACTCTCGACTGCCTGATTGCCTTCGGTAACAACAACTTCAACTTCAGAACTCATTCTTTGGGTTGAAGAAAGTTTTTCATTCATCTGGACACCGACTTCTTTAACTTCATTCATTTTGTTTGCAAGTTCTGTAAAAATTTCACCCTGTTGATAGATTAAATTGTCAATTTCTATTTTATTGGATTCCATTTTGCTGAATTTATCTTTTGTATTGCTGAATACTTTTATGATTCTATCTACAAGCTTCTGCAGGTTTGCCACAAAAATATTTATTTGTTTACCAATCACACCCAATTCATCAGAAAACTTAACGGTGACCCTCTTGTAAAGCTCCTTGTCAATACTGTTAATTTCATCAGCTATTATTATAAATCGTTTGAACAGATAAAGATTTGCAAGAATTATAAATATTCCTGACAACAGGATCGTAATCAGGACTGTAATAAATATCGATTTTTTTATAAATGAGTTAATCTGGCTGTTATATTCTGTTTTGTCCAAGGACGTAATTAAAGAAAATTTATTATTTCGAATTTCTATAAAATCATACCTAAAAATGTTTTTTGCTGTGTTTACGTACTCATCACTGTTATAATTATTTTCCGGTATATCAATGGTAGCAGCATTATTGCGTTCGTTTAAAAAACCAACATTTTTATGGAAAAGATTTATATTAATGTATTCCCCAGGATTATTGTTTATAACTTTGGAAAAAGAAGATACAGGTATTTCAAGAAGAAGAACAAAAATCTCGCCGCTGTCCAGTTTCACTTTTTTCCCTGCAAATAGAACAGATTTACCGGTCAAGGAATCCCTACCGATAGTGCTGTATAAAATCTTGTCAGTATTTTTAACTTCAGTGTAAAACCTGGTTAAATCAGAGTTTTTGTATCCCGTTAAAGTTAAATTTACAGGGAAATATTCCGATTTTTTTAAAGCGTAAAATACATTCCCTTTTTCATTGATAAAGTACATATTATCAACATTGTACGGATTAACAAACAGTTTGAATGAGTTATTATATGAATCGTGGGTGAAGGAATATTCCATTGCATCACTTGCTATGGCCATATTTTTTTCTTCTGTGCTGTAATAGTATTTTAACAACACGTTTGCATATTTTTGTTCTTTCAAAACTTCTTTATTCCAATTTGCTGAGCTGTCTAAAATTGTTGCTTTTTTCTGCTCATTTCCCGGGATTTTATTAAAAGCGGAGTTAAGCTCATATAAAGCCTGGGCAATCATGTCATTCTCCGACAAATTATTCAGGATTGTATCAATGGATATAAAATATTCATTTATTTTCTGTCTCTGGGATGATGCCAGCAACTTCAGATAGTTTTTTCTTCCTTCCAAAAGTCTCACTTTTGCTTCCTGAATCAAAGAAAAAGATAAAAAAAAGCTGATTGAAATCAGAGAGATTATAATCAAAATTGTAAATTTCGTTCTAAGCTTCATGTGACCTCCAAGATTTTGTAAGTGTTAGCAAAAAAAAGCAAAAGAATTGTCAAGTTAAAGTGGGTAATTTGTAAAATAATTATTAAAAGACTGAGGTCTGTCTGCAAGAAAACTGGCCGATATTGCTGAAGTTCATTAAGTATCGAGGTATTGCATCCTAAGCGGCCAGAGAAAGCTGAACAATCACGAGGGACTGTACAAGCTTTCCCAAGCCCTCAGTGTTGATATCAACTATTTTTTTACAAACAGTGATATTTCCGAAGGGACCCTGATGACAAAAATCATAGCATACACATTTTATGGTGATAAAAAATATCCAGCCACTGTAAAAATACCACTGATGAGAGGCAAGGCAGGACGCTGTGTCAACACCAAAATAGAAACACTGGCTGGAAATTTCCCAAAGCTTTCATAATAAGCAGTTACGCAGAAATTATTAACATATAGTTGGAAATTCCTCGGCTTCGCTCGGAATTACATAAAACTGTCATCTCGACCG
>DDHP01000049.1:11522-14442 GCA_002338145.1 Deferribacteraceae bacterium UBA1873
CAGATACTGTTTGGGAAAGAGACATCTTTTACTTAATGCTATATGTTAAATAAATATGCAATTATGCTTAAACCATTTAACTTATTTGAAAAACCTGTTTACTAGTACCCATTCGTTATCTTTGTTAAGAAATACATCAAACATATAAAAATCTTGATCTTCAAAATATGTAGTCTTAATTCTATATAATTTATCATCATATTTTTGGAAATAATCTGTATTTTGCATTAAAATTTCAGCGTTTTGTTTAAAAAAATAAATATTAGAAGCAATTTCATTAATTTCAATATTATCAATATATTCAAATGTCCCTGAATCCTCATTCTTTTTATATATGTACGTAACTGAATCCTTAAAAGATCTAAAACGATCATCTATAAATTTATCATAGGCAATCTTATAATTTTTTACTGATTTTATATATATCTTTATCACAGATAAATAATTCCTGGTTTTATAAACAAGATAATAGTTCGTATTTATATTGTCTTTGAAGTACATAGGTTGATTAGTAGGAATGCTTTCGATTAACTGTTTGTCATTACTTAAAAAAACTTCTTCATCTTTCTGTATTGCGGCTGAAGTATTTAAAGGTAATGTTATAAAAAAAATAAAAAAAAGGATAAAAAATTTCATAAGTGATGAGTATTTACCTTCAACATACATGTTTAAATTTATACTTTTTACATTTTAAAGTCAAGTAAAGTAAAGCTCTAACATCACCCGTAGGCTTTTCTTTAAAGTGGACAGTTTTAAGTTAGAAATTCTGTTGTTCCATCACATACTCAGCTGGTGTCAAATCGCCAAGAGATTCGTGCCAACGTTTTTCATTATAATTCATAAAAAAAAACGAATTTGTCAGAAAATTTATTACAAAATAATCTGATTAGAGACACAATATACTTAATACCGATTCGTCTATTACAGCCATATTTTACTTTAACGGCCATTTGCCAGAATTTTTTAAACTTCCAAAGCAAACCCTATCCAGCATCAGAGTGGAAGTGAAATGTGAAAAGTTGAAGGGGGTTGGCATATTTTCACAGTTTACAGAGTTTTTGCTTTACATAAAATAATTTCCACAAATTCCCTTACTGCACCCTCGCCACCATTTTTGGATAGATTTATGATATTTGGAATATTTTTTATTTCACCTATTGCATTTGCAGGGCATGCAGCCATCCCTACATTTTGAAGCAATTCTTTGCAATTGATATCATCACCAATATAGGCAACCTCCTGCAGAGTAATGCTTTCTTTTTCACATATTTCTTTTGCTATTTCCAGTTTCCCTTTGTGCTCTAAACCTTGGTATAAATAATCAACGCTAAGTTTTTTAGCCCTATTTTCAACTATTGTTGTGTTTTCACTAGTAATAATACCTGTCTTTATCCCCGATTTGCGTAAAAGCTCAAAACCTTTACCATCATGAGTATTAAATTTTTTCAATTCATTCCCATCTTCTGCATAATACATACCAGCATCTGTAAGTGTACCATCCACATCTGATAAAAATAATTTGATTTCTGGTTTTGGTCTTTTTGAAAGCACATGTTTATACATAAGCTTTTCTGCTATAAACCAATCATCCTCTTCATCTATCTCCACACCTGTAAATTCGTCCATCTTGTATATTGCTATCTTCCCACTTAAGCGGTTCTTTTCCTTTTTAATATTAGCAATTCTGTTGATATAAAATGCTCCATTTTCCATAAACAAACCATCAAAATCCTGTCTTCGAGGACGGTTTTTGTAGTCATAATTATAGGGAATACCATCTTCGTTCCAATAAAACCTTTTTGTTCTTACACAAGTAAGAAGTGAATCAGCATTTTCTCTTTTTAGTTGCTCTAATGCTTCATCAAAATCTTTAGCTTGAGTAAATGGAGATGTAGCTTGCACTAACAAAAACAAATCATCCTCATTAAAGTCTTGTTTATCAATAAACTCTAACATCACTGATTCAGTACTTGCTGTATCAGTAGCGTTTTGTGGGTCTCTGTTATATATTTCAACCTTTGAAAAATCAAAACTATTTACAACATCTGATATTTCGTCACAATCAGTTGCGACAAATACTTTGTCTATTTTTGTAGCATTTTGAAGTGCTTTAAGATTCCAATAAACTAAGGGTTTGCCACAAAATTTTTTTATGTTTTTAAAAGGTATTGACTGACTTCCACATCTTACAGGGATAAATGCTATGTTCATTTCACACCCTGCATTTTAATTTATTCCTTTGCTCATATTCTATTGGTAAAATATCTTCTTCTTTATAACGAAGTGCTTCGTAAGCAGCGTTAAGATCCCTTACAAGTTTTTGCAATCCCCCTGGTTCTAGTGACGCAGCGTGATCAGTGCCTTTCCATGTTCTATCTTTTGTAAAGTGCCTTTCAATCCATCTAGCCCCCAAAGTATATGCAGCTATATCAATAGCAATACCGAGATGATGTCCTGAAAAACCTATTTCGTTCACTCTGTGCTCATAATTATCATAAAGCCACTTAATTTCTAAAAGTGAAACATCTTTGGCAGGCACAGGATAACCTGAAGTACAAGCATATAGAAGCAACCTTGATTTTGCCTGATCTTTTTCTTCAAAAAATCTGACAATACTTTCAATTTCGTCGCGAGTGGTCATGCCAACAGATAACTGCACTTGTCCTTCATACTCGTCTCTTAAAATTTCCAGCATATTAAAGTTATTGTTACACGCTGAGGGAACTTTTAAAAAATAGGGGTCAAAATTCATTATTTCTTTAGTACTAGTGATATCCCAAACTGACGTACTATAAATCATATCTATTTTATCGCAATATTCCTTTAATTCTTTATGTTGTTGGGCAGTAAACTCCAAAAACTCCCGATGACTTC
The DNA here is from genome assembly GCA_002338145.1 of Deferribacteraceae bacterium UBA1873. Lineage (GTDB taxonomy): Bacteria > Chrysiogenota > Deferribacteres > Deferribacterales > Flexistipitaceae > Flexistipes. The sequence goes on from DDHP01000049.1 coordinate 14,397, forward strand.
CATAAGTCGAGCCAAATGAATTTTCAGGTACTGGATGAGGAGTATT
>DDHP01000086.1:0-3758 GCA_002338145.1 Deferribacteraceae bacterium UBA1873
ATTCGCTTGTTAACAAAAAAAATCCTCACCGGGATAGGGAAAATTTTTTTTGCAAAAATAGGGAATTTCTACTTGCAAAAAACATTTTAAGAATAATCATTATAATCAAGCAAAGTTAGGTTAAAAATTATAAAATTAAATTTATAATGGGCGAAAAAAATGAATAACAGATATTTAATACCGATAAAGTATGGAAGAAAGCAATATCCTAACAATATAACTCCTAAAATACAGGAAATTGCTGGACATTTTGATATTGAAGTTATTCAGCCAACTATTTCATATTCACTGCATACAGAATATTCATATGGAAAACGAAATTTGACTTCTAATCTTATAAGAAATGGTCAATTTCAAAACATTGTAAGCTCACAAAAAAATGGTGTTCCTAAGCTTTGGTTTAATAAAAAATGGAGTTATGAGTTTAGTGATTTTATAAAAGCATTAGTTAGTACTAATGAGCCTCCAAAGATTATTGAAATTCACCCTCCATTTAATGATTACTGCAACTCAATGGAGATATTTGTCGAAACTTATAAAATATTTGAAGATAGAATATTAAAAATATTTCCAGAAACTGAAATACTTATTGAAAATAGATGTGGAACAATCTATAGCGGTGGAAAATTTTTATTATCAAGCAATGATGATATAGTAGAGCTATCAAAATTAATATCCGAATCTAAATTAAAATTAAGAGTTGTATTAGATCTCCCTCAATTGTTCACCGAACATGCTGTTTCAAGTTCTTTATCAAAAGTTTTGATTAAAGATATTTTAAATCCAATTAAAGATTGTAAGGATTTTATTGCTGGAATACATATTTGGGGGAAAAGAAGAAATGAAAATGGTAGATTAGTAGCACATCAAGGAGATTTAAACACTTATTTTAACAATGATATGAATTTAAAAACAACATTCTTAACAGAGATTTATAATTTATTGGATGATGCCAAGCCAAGATACTTTGTTCCTGAAGTAAATAGTACAAACGAGGATTTAAATTCAATTGTTAATGATTTTCAAAAGGCAGGATTTAAATTTATTTAACTTAGACTTTGTTTATCTTTTTTAATTGAATGTCAAGTAATCAGAAATATATGGAAAAAAGAATGACAATCTCTCGACTTCGCAAGTCGGGAATTTGAATAGGATTATGATTTTTTTGGCTCTAATGAAGAAATCATTTCTTCAAAAATTGCTATAAAATACTTGCGTCTAGCTTCCTCCGGAGTTTCCTCATTATATTTTAACTTTTTAAGTAGAGTAGGCCACTGGCTTCACATTGCTTATCCAGCTGCCCATCATCAATTCCGTACGTAATGTATAATTTACATGTCCACTTTTTCCTGGATTCCCGGAGTACTCATAACGATGCCGGAGGTTCCACACCGAGATCTCTGAATAGTTCCTGTTGTTTTTTGTAATCTCACCAAACCTTATTTCTTTCCCGGGTCGTTCAAAGCATTCTATGACGTCCAACTGATCCAGGACACCCTGAAGTGTATATTTGCCAAACAACTCCTTTTCCTGCATAGCCTTCTTAATATATGACAAAAATATTAATGCTATAAACTCCACAAACAGCTTGCCATCAAGAGATCTTTCCGATGATACTAATAGCCGGCGCAAATTTAAACGCTCCTTCAAATTACCAAAGGCTTTCTCCACTAAATCTTTGTTCCTGTATATATCAAGTGCCTTAACTTGGTCTTTGACCTCATTGCTGATTAATGCAAAGTATCCGTAATTCTTCTTAGCTTCATCAATTACATCCTGCCTTGCCTCTACTTTGACACCCTTTACAGGCGTCTTGTGAACGTTGAAATATTTTTCATAAAGTTTTGTGTTCTCAGCTCTTGTCTTGCCGCTCATAAGTTCCTTTTCAAGACTAAGCAAACGCCTCTTAAGCCTTTGTTCATCTTCCGCTGCCTTCTCACTATTAAAGTAAACATGTAAATACATCCTCCGTTTTTCTTTTATAGTATCACCTTTATAAGGGCGCTCTTGTGAATAATCCCATTTAATCGGGATACAAGTAGCAAACACTTCATGGCTTTCATTATAGTTTCTCCAGTCTCGCAAAGAATCCCTGACTGAATCCAAATGCTCTTTTACAAATAGGCAGATTTATGAACGGTTAGTCGTTATAATTTGCGGAAATCTAGTTTGCTAGAAGGAATTGAGAAAGTTTGTTACGAAAACGTTGAAGAATGCCCTTGGGGTCAAAGTTATAATAACTTTCCCAGCTAAGGACCCTTAAAATTCCCCACTTTATTTGATTTAATTTTTATTTGTAGTTAATTCCTTCATTCTGTTAATTTGCATTTTATGCAAGCAGGGCATATGATTTCTCGAAATTAATTCGCCTATCAAGTAAAGAAAAATAGCTGCCATTTTTCCAAATACAGACTCACTATTAAGGCTTGTTACAGCTATTGTTGCTAAGCTTAGTGATAAATGGGAAACAAATAGGGTCATATCAATTTGGAGAAATAATGTGTTCCGCATAATTTTACTGGTCTTCGACCGGTGCTACATGAATTTGCAGAAAATTTGTTGCTTTATCTGTTATAAGTGGTATTAATCCCAGTTATAATTAACCGATGCTTTTCGTTCGATACTGGCTCATTATAATTTAGACAAAAAATCAAACTCGATAAGAACTTAAGAAAGTTGATTTTAATTTGAAACAATATTTGGCTTTAACCACTGGTATAAATATGTCAAAAATACGAAAGGGGTTATCGGACACAATGATGGAAAAATAACAAATCAAATTAGTTTGGATGCAAAATATGCAACAGAAATTAAGGCTAAAACTCAGTCCTGTTTTATTTCCAGAAACTCCGGTAGCGGCCATTCCATATCGATGCAAAGTTTGCAAAGATTTCTAACAGTGATATTTGCTTCACCCTTGAGGAGTTTTTGGGCTGTATCTGAGTTAAGCAATTTGCTCAAAGTTACAGTATTATGCTTCTTTTTAAGCTCTTGAAGGTATTCATCTTTTAACATAATATCAATTTTCTGATTATTTTTCATAGTATCTTTTTATAACATTTCTCGGAAAATCGCAATCTTTTTCTTGACATTTTGCGGTTTTCCGCATATAATGTTGTGTATAAAATAAAGAAAAGGAGAAGAGTTATGAATGGATTTATTGCAAATTATCTGGATAATCAAAACAAAAATTGTGGGACGTTTTTTGTTGCAAATATTTTTACCCATGAGACAGAAGAAGGTTTTCCATATCAAAAACTGATTTTGTATAATGGCAGAGGCAAAACCATAGGATATTCTTTCAAAGAAAGCCAAAATGATAAGATATATAAGTATATAAAGATTAGCGGTAAGAAGTTTAAAAATGGAAATTCGGGAGTGATAAATATTAACATAAAAAATGCTGAAATAGTGGAGCCATCAATTGAGAATATCGGAAAAACATTAAACTTAAATATTGCAGAAAAAAAATATTTAAAAGAGATACATGGCTTTATAGATTTAATACAAGATGCAGAGTTGAAAATTTTTATGAGAAATGTCTTTACTGATTGGCGGACTCTTGTCAGTTTTACCAGAATTCCAGCATCATTAAAAAACCACGATTCTAAAAGAAACGGACTGATAAAACATACATTAGATGTAACCAAAATAGCCGATTTTCTTGCAAGAAATTTCTTTGCCAATATTGATGTAGATTTATGTATCGCAGGTGCATTGCTCCATGATATTGGAAAAACAAGAGTTTATCGTAAAGA